>JBGPBG010000045.1:0-6424 GCA_041481105.1 Candidatus Aenigmatarchaeota archaeon | reverse complement strand
GGCCATTGACCAGAGCGACAACATTTTCCTGATAGACGCATTCAATGAGACGCCTGAACTGGGGCCGAATGTGGTGCCTGGAGACTACTACAGCGCAATCCTTGACAGGTTCGTGGGGGTTGTCATGGAAAAATTCCATTCGAATGAGCTCAACAAGTGGCCTTTTGAGTATTCCCCCTGAGAATTTAAGCCGTCTGTTCCATAATCTTATCATGAGAAAAGAGACACTTGGCACGATTCTCGCCGTTTTGACAGCAGTGATAAGCGGCATCTCAATCCCCCTGAACAAGATTTTTGTAGTGGACATGGAGCCTGCTGTCTTCACCGCGGTGCGCGCTCTTATAATAGGGCTTATTTTCCTGGCTTTCGCGGGATACCAGAGCAAGCGGTCAAAGAATCCTTTTAGGAAAGTCCCGTGGAAATACCTGATTCTTATAGGGATAATAGGCGGCGGTCTCGCGTTCCTCTTTTACTTCACGGGCCTGAGCCTCACAACAACCAGCAGGGCCGCATTTTTGCACAAAACACTGCCCATCTATACCACAGTGCTTGCATTCATTTTCCTGAAAGAGAAGGTCTCGCGAAGGCAATCGCTCGGGCTTCTGGGAATGCTTGCAGGAACCTTCCTGCTTGTTTACGGCCAGATAGACCCTGCACAGTTCTGGACAAACCCGCAGCTTGGGGACATGCTTGTGCTTATTGCAACAATGCTCTGGGGCATTGAGAATGTGCTCGCTAAATATGCAATGATAAAGGATGAGTCCAATTTCGTGGTCTCGTTCGCAAGGATGTTCATAGGCTCTCTCTTCCTGTTCTCGGCAGTGCTCGCGCTCGGTAAGATGGATGCTTTGCTTGCTCTAAGCCCGCAACAGCTGGGGAACGTTTTGATATCAACAGGCCTGCTTTTCGGCTATGTGTTCTGCTATTACTGGAGCATAAAGCTGATTAACGTTTCCAAGGCAGCCGCTCTCCTTCTCATAGCCCCTGTTATAACCCTTCTGATAGGGGTTTACATTTTCGGGGAGCCCCTTCCGCTCTTCCAAAGAATAGGTTCTATGCTAATCCTGGCAGGAGCATTTGTGATTGCGAAAGAAAGAAGTGTCCTCAGCTCAGGTGCCTGATTGAAAAAAAATCAGCTTGAGGGTTTCGGCTGCTCTTTCTGCTGAACCTGCTCTGATTTCTGCTGAGCTTGCTGCTGCGGTCTCTGCTGCTGGCGCTGGGGATTGTGGTATTGGTGGCGCTGCTGGGAATGCTGTTGGTAATTCTGCGGCTGCGGGGATTTTTTCTGCAGGATTTCCACGTGGTCTGCAGCCCTCTGCAGGGCTTTCGAGAAGCCTGGCTCAGCCCCTATTATAAGGACCTCTTTTCCGAGCTTCTTGATGGCCTGCACCGCTGCCAGATAATCAGCATCCCTTGAGGCTATCGCAACGATGTCTATATTCCTGTCATATGCTGCCTCGACTGCCGCCACCGCCACAGGCACGTCCACATCTGCGTCTTTCTCTCCCGCAAGCATGATTGAAGGCTCAAATCCCTGGTTCGCAACTGCCTCAACAAGCTTGTCCGAAGCGAACTGGTTCAGGAAAACCTTCCCCGTGACTATCCTCCCGTACTTCTGGACCATCTTCCTCAGCTCGTCAAGATCAATGCTGAATTCCTTCCTTATTATGTTCGGGCCGTCAACAAAAATCGCAATGTTCTTCACTGCCCGCTTTTTCTCTCGTCCAAAAATATCAATCACCTCATTATATCATATTTGCCTTATTATTATAGGTTTGCCTTGCGCAACCCGCTAGAATAATCCAAACCTCAGAGAGAATAAAATAAATGCAAGACATCCCACAGTTAGGGCAGCACCACCGAAAACTCCGAGTGTGACCTTCCATCCAAGCGAGGAAAGAATCTCCTTCTCGGACCTGTCTGAAATGTAGAACAGCTTCTCGTTCTCGCCCTTCCGGATTAAGATGTTGTCTGTATGCCTGGCGCCTGCAACCGTGCCCTTGTTCTCGGCGGCAGTCCCCAGGATATAGAGCTTATCGCCGGGCTCTATGAAGTATTCAGTATACCTCATATGCTTGTTGAAACCAATGAAGCTGTCGTGCGCAATCTTGTTCATCTTCAGGAAGGAAAGGACTTGAGGGGGCGGGTCGTGGCCTATGCCCGACTCGAAAACAGTGTCAACCTTTACGTTCATGTTCGCTCCTGTGCAATTCACCATGACAGAATCCGTCTCGTCCTTCAGCCGGAACGGCATGCTTGTCTCGCCGCGCTTGATTATGACCCAGTAAGAACGTCCCTTGTTGTCAGTATGCTGCTCCTCTATGTCATATCTGTAGTAGACGCAGTCCTTGTTCGTGAACGGCGATTTTATCGTCCTTATGGGAACAACCTCCCCATAAACCTCTACCAGACCCATTGCGATTGAGCGCACCTTTGAGGTGGGGATGTTCTCTATCATGCGCTTGAGGAATAGGCTTTTCAGCCCAACGATAAAGGAGAACAGCCCGAATCCCAATCCCAAAATAGCAGCGCCAAAAATCTGCCCGCTGTCTGACATGGTTAATTTTTGGATAGTGGAATAAAAAGCAATGCTACATGAACTCCTTTGCGTCCTTGTGTTTCTGCTTCACCCTGGCGTAGTATTCTGCCGCAGCCTTCTCAAGTGGAAGCCCCTTCTCAGAGGCCTTGGACTGGCGGTGGCGGACCTTCACGAAAAGCGGGAAATTCACGGCCTCCCCAACTATAAGGGCAGTGCCAACCTTCAGCGAGGAGATTTGCTTGAGAACGCTCTTGTTCATTCCTTCCGAGGATTTCCCTATATGGTCAAGGTCGTAAGGGTTGGTTATCCTCAGGATTATGTGGGTGTTGCACTGCGAGAGGACTGTTGTGGAAAGCTGTATCGGCCTCTGGGAAATCAGGCAAAGGGAAGCATGGAACTTCCTTCCCTCCCTCGCAATGGTCTGCATTATTCCCTTGGAGATCGCATGTTCTTTTTTCATGGTTTCCGGAATGAATTGGTGCGCCTCTTCCAGGACAAGCAGGAAAGGCGGTATTATCCCGTTTTTCCTCGCGTTGAAAAGCTTCCTTCCTATGTAAGCCACCAGCATCTGCTTGCTGTTGAGATTGGTGGTTTCTGACAGGTCTATTATGGAAAGCCCGCCCTGCCTCACAAGCTCCTCCAGGCTGGGATAGTCAGCAACCCCGAACAGGCCTGTCATCCTCAGCTCCATCAGGTTCGAAAGAAGGGGTTCCTTGGTGGCTGGCTTGATTTTCTCATTGGATTCAACAGCATCTATGAGATCTGAAAGGCTGTAGTTCTTCTTTTTCAGCGTGTCCATGACCTTCACCAGCTCCCTCAGCTGCGGATAGGAGAGGTTAGGCATGAATTCCGAAAACTGGTAGCTCCTTAGATTGGCAAGGCCTATCTGCACGTCTGATATCGGAAAAATGGAAACGCGGCCTGCGTATTTAGGGTCATCCGCAAATGAGGCGTATTCTCCATGCGTATCTATCATTATGACCGCAAGCTGGCCCTGCTCGGGCTTCCTTGCCATGAGCTCTTCCAGTATGACTGAAGTGAGGAACGATTTTCCTGCGCCGGAAATGGCAAGTATGGCAAGGTGCTTTTGCAGGAGCCTGGTCGGGTTGAGCTTCACCTCCACATCATGGTGGGGAATGCCTCCTATGTAAAGCCCGTTCGCATCCAGGCCGAATATCTCCGAAAGAATGTGGTTGTCAGGCTGCACCACGCGGGTTCCGGGGGAAGGGGGGAACGAGGAATCCACAAAGCCATTTTCCGTGTGCACGCCAAGCGCGCTCACATCCGCAACAAGGTATTCCCAGTGATCCACAGGAAAAATATCATCCACATGCCTTCCGGAAGTCTCGTACTCTTTGACAGACTCGGGCCGCATGAAATACTTGTTCATCTTGTAGACGTCCGAGACACGGCCTATCAGGTTCCCGTCATGGCTCCTGAGCTGCACGTACTGCCCCCTCCTCACAATCGAGTCCTTGTTTATAACGAAAGAGAACTTCCTGGTGCTGGGACCTTCAAGCGTAGAAATTACCGTGCCTATTTCCTGCATGTAATAGAATATGGGAATGAAAGGATTTATCTGTTAGATTTTCTTTCGTTTTTTGTCTGATAATTGTTTAAATCCCGATTCTAAATCTCGCTATGGACATCAAGTTCGTTACCGGCGAGCCTGCCCTGTTGGCAGGGAAAACCCTTTTCGTGGCAGATATACATGTGGGGATAGAATACGAATATCGCCAGTCCGGGATAAACATGCCTTCCCAGACAGGGAAGCTTCTCACGAGAATAGAGTCCCTGCTGGAAAAAACCAAAGCGAAAAAACTTGTGCTGATAGGCGACATAAAGCACAAGGTCCCGGGGATAAGCTGGCAGGAGGAAAGAGAAGTGCCTGCTTTCCTTCAAAGGCTTGCCGAAAACACAGAAGTCCATGTGGTTCCCGGGAACCATGACGGGGGGATAGCTGAATTCATTCCCAAGAGTGTGAAGCTTTATCCAATGCGGGGTGGATTGTTCGGAAACGTGTATGCTTCGCACGGCCACACATGGCCTGAGCCTTCTTTTGCGAAAGCAGAATATTTCATCATGAGCCACAGCCATCCCCAGGTGGAATTCCGCGACAGGCTGGGATACAGGTGGGGGGAGAGGATATGGATCAGGGCTAAACTTGACAAAACCAAAATCCGCGAGAAATACAAAGGCATTAAGGCTGTTCCGGAGCTTATAGTCATGCCCGCATTCAATCCCCTTTCAGGTGGGATTCCCGTCAACAGGAAAATCCCGAAGGATGAGCAGAAAAGGCACATAAGCCCCATCCTGAAGTCCGCAAAAATGCGCACTGCGAAAATCTACATGCTTGACGGGACTTACTTGGGGGAGTTGGGGAAGCTCTGAATCTCGTTATTGGCAAATAGCTTTTTATATAAGTTTTCTAAATTATGAGTGATAGTATGGCATTCGAGATATGGCTCATAGTTGGCGTGTTTTTCCTTCTGCTTGTCATAGCGTTCGTGGTCTACTTCATAGCAGTCTTCAACGGGCTTGTGCGACTGAAGAACAACATAAAGAAGGCGCTCGCTAACATAGACGTGCTCCTGAAGCAGAGGACGGATGAGCTCACAAAGCTTATAGGGACTGTGAAGGGATACGCACGCTTCGAGAGGAAGGTTTTGAATGAGGTCACGAAGGCCAGGACCGCATTCCTGGATGCGAAGACCCTTCCCGAGAAGGCAAAGGCCTCGGACATGATTTCGGGCGCTCTCAAAACTCTGTTCGCGGTGGCGGAGAACTACCCGCAACTAAAGGCGAACGAGAACTTCAAACAGTTACAGGACCGCATCTCGGGAATAGAGAACGAAATTGCTGATCGTAGGGAGTTCTACAACGATTCCGTGAACACGTACAACATCCGAATCCAGCAGATCCCTGACAGGTTCATAGCGGGAATGCTCGGCTACCAGCCAGAAGTCCTTTTCAAGGCAGAAGAGGCTGAGAAGAAGGACGTAAAGGTGGACTTCTCGGATATCGCGAAGTGATTACGGCTTTTGCGCAACAAGAACGTCCATAGATGACAACTGCTTGATGTACCCTTCTGGTACAGACGGGTCGTATTTGCCTTCCTTTTTTCCATAAGCAGTTACAAAAATGTTTTCTCTTCCTTTGTGTATGCCTCCAAAATTCTTTTTTAGCTCTTTGTTGAATTCTTGTCTTTCTAAAACGGCTTCTCTCTGCACTTCGCTGGAGAAGTCTATTCTAAATCCAGCATCGGTGAAGAGTTTCTCCAGATGTTTCGTCAAATATTCCCCTAGTCTTGCAAAACCATAATCTAGACTGTCAATGGATATCAGATAGGGTTTCAGCGATATGATAAAGGGTACTGTAGACATGTTAATTTTGGTGAATTCGCATGGCACCTCAGAGTCCATACCTCTTTGCATTCTTTTCTTTGCCTCCGTCATCACAAGAGGCATTTCCGCCGGATGAAGGTCCTGATAATGTAAGAAATGGCCTCCCGGGCGGAGGCATCTTTTGACCTCTTCTATAGCCCTTTCATAGAAATATATGGAATCCCATACGCTAAGCCCAGTGATAGCGTCCACAGAGGAATCTTCCAGCGGCATCTTATAGATATTTCCTACTTCAATCTTAGCAGGTTTTCTAAAAGGCCGTTTACTGTGTTTCCTGTTATGTTCAACATAAGCAGGATTTATATCAAATTGTTTCCAGTTTCCATTCTTGTTTGGCAAAAAATAATTGTAGAAAATTCCATAAGCTCCGCATCCGAATTCAGCCCCATTCTCTACTTTATTGAAATCGAAAGTATCATTAACGATTTTTCTAGAAGCTTCAAGAGTAACAAGCCTGACCAAAAGATAATCATCTTGGGAT
>JBGPBG010000044.1:0-6425 GCA_041481105.1 Candidatus Aenigmatarchaeota archaeon | reverse complement strand
ACATGTCCACCAGCGCACCCGGGGTTTTCGCGGCAGGCGACATAACCACAGCCTCCAATTGCTTCCGCCAGATAATCACGGCCGCGTCAGAAGGGGCAGTCGCTGCAAATTCCATTTTCAAATACCTGAAGAGCAAGTGAAGAAGAATGTCTTCTATCGAAAAATCGGGGTGTATCAAATGAAAAACAAACCAAAAAGCCAAAAGGCAGAAGAAAGAAAGAAGTCGGCACTGCTGGAAAGAAGGCGTCGTAAAGAACGAAGGCGACTCTTGTCGCCTTCCAACTCAGAGACGCCTTCTGGTTCAAAGCCGGCTTCAATAGAAAAGCACAATGACAACCCGTTCCATAATGCGCAGAGGCAGCTGAAGGAGGCCTTTGACAGGATGAAGCTGGACAAGGAATGGTATGATATCCTCAAGGAGCCGAAAGAAGTCCTTGAGGTCACATTCTCTGTCCATACAGAAAAGGGCATTCATGTTTTCAAAGGCTACCGCGTCCACCACAATGATTCGCGCGGGCCTTACAAAGGCGGTGTAAGATATCACCCGAACGTGAGCATGGACGAGGTTAAAGCCCTGGCGATGTGGATGACATGGAAATGCGCTGTTGTTGATATTCCTTTCGGAGGCGCGAAAGGGGGGATCATATGCAACCCCAAAGAGATGTCCCGGCTTGAGCTGGAGAGCATGACACGTGCTTACGTGAGAGCGCTTGGCGACTTCATAGGCCCCATGAAGGACATTCCCGCGCCGGATGTTTACACAGACGCACAGACCATGGCCTGGATAATGGACGAATACAGCAAAGGCAAGGACCACAACGTATTCAGCGTTGTCACGGGAAAGCCTCCTTCCCTTGGAGGCTCACTAGGAAGGGAGTGCGCCACAGGATGCGGACTGGCTTTCATAGCAAGGGAGATCATGAACTATTACAAAATGGACCCGGCAAAAACGAAAGCCGCTGTGCAGGGATATGGAAACCTCGGGAGCATAGTTTCCCAGAGGCTTTGTGACATGGGAGCTAAGGTGATAGCCGTGAGCGATTCAAAGGGAGGCATATACAATGAGAACGGCCTGAACCCGCACGAGATAGAGAGCCACAAGGCAAAGACAGGCTCTGTTGCAGGCATGAAGGGAGCAAAAACCATAACGAACAAGGAGCTTCTCGAACTCAAATGCGACCTCCTTCTGCCATGTGCCCTGGAGAACCAGATAACCCAGGAGAATGCTGACAGGATAAAAGCCAGGATAATTCTTGAAGGCGCGAACGGCCCAACAACCCCCGAAGCCGAGAAGATTCTGAACAGGAAAGGGATTGTAGTTGTCCCGGACGTGCTGGCGAACGCAGGCGGCGTCACTGTCAGCTACTTCGAGTGGGTGCAGGACCTCCAGTCCTACTTCTGGACGGAGAAGGACGTGAACGACAAGATGGGCGCGATAATGACAAAGGCGTTCCAGAATGTTGTGGCCCTGATGGAGAGGTACAAGGTCCCCATGCGCACCGCTGCCTACATGCTCGCCATCCAGAGGGTAGTGGACGCGATGCAGAAGAGGGATTGATTTCTTAGGCAACACACAGAGAACCAATAGAAGCAACCGGCCTGTGGAAGAAAGGATTCCATAGAAATAGTTTCCCAGAAGCAGTCAATATTTGATTTCTGGTGGAGCCAAAGCTATTTTTGACAAGTCCCCCTGGCTGAAGCAGAGACACGCCTTACGACCTTGAATCACGAAGCCATAAGGCGCGCCAAGGCTTCCTTTAGCCTTTTTATGCTGTTGCCGTTTTTCCCATTCCCATTCCCGCTTCCTTCTGGGGGACTGATTCCCAGATAGATGTTGCGGACCTTGCCCTCTGGCGTGCGGATGCTCTTGTAGTAGTAAGGCCCGTAACTTATCTGCTTGCCTTCCTTGTTCGTCTTGGTCACGAATTTTGCGTATGCCATCCTATCGTTTCCTCCTTGATATGAAAACCATCACGAAAACCGCCCCTATTATGAGCGGCGTGAGAGCATAAAGAACAGAATAGTCTGCAGGACCTTCCACCCGGAAGGTGTCCATGTAAGTATCGCTTCCTTGGGGATGCTCCATGTAAACCATGAAAGAATATGTCCCAGGAGAAGAGCCCCGGGGAACGGTCAGCTTCAGGACGATATCCCTTGAGTCAGAAAGAGGAAAGGTCCCGGATTCGGACTTTATGAGGTTCCCGGCAGAATCAAGCAGCGAATATCTGGCAAAAATATTGGTCCTGTAGCCCGTATAGTTTTTATTGGTTATGGAGAGGACAGCCTTGGCCTCATCCCCCGGATTGAGATTTTTGTCAACAACACTAAGCTTGCCCGTGATATCCTGGGAGTGCGCCTGCACAGCAAGAAGGGCGAGCATTGCCAGCACCAGGAAAGCGATGGAAAGCATTCCAGGCCTGACAGAGCCCTTCTTCCTTGTGGCGCGCATGTACATGAAGGCGAGTATGAGGATTACCACAACCAGCACTATGTAAATCCCGTACTGTTCCAGCGGGCTTTTCCCGGGCTCTGCCTCCACTGTGAATGTGCCTGTGGAAAGGGCCTCCCTTCCAGTGTAGGTTACATAGCTCTCAAAGGTGTAAAGCCCCGGAGCCACTGTCTCGGGCAGGGGAAGCTCCAGGCTCTTTTCCTTCTGCTCCACCACAGCCAGCGTCTCCGAGCGGTCAGCTATCACCTGTCCCTGCATTGTCTTTGCCGAATACGTTACGAACACGTCCACCTTCGCCCTCGGGCCTCCCACATTAAGGATCCTCAGCAGCGCCTTGACAATCTCCCCAGGCTTCACGGTATCCGTGAGCATGTCCATCATGACATCGAACGAGGGCACGTTAGTTTCAGCATACATCTCGGTTTTTATGTTCTTCTGGTATTCGGGGTCGTAACCCGATATTATCGCAGGCAGCACCCACTGCCCTCCGCCCAGCACACTAACATTGTAGGCTATGGTTATGGAATCATTGTCATACAGGTTCCCGTCCCAGTTCACGTACTGGTACGAGAAGTTATAGTAGTACAAATCTACATAAGTCCCGTCAGGAAGAGTGGCCTGGGTTGCATTGGTCACATAATAATCAGAGCCGTTAACGAGGTTCTTTGTATTCCCTGTGCTGGAGTTGTAATAGGTCACGTTCCTCCCCGACAGCGTAGCACCCTGAGGCAGATAATCAGAAAGCAGAATCCCGCTGATTGGCCCTCCTATCGCTTTCACCACAATCTCCACGCTGAGGTTCTGGGGGTTTCCAAGGTCGGGAATCCATATACTCTTATACCCTCTCAGGACCACCTCGGAGGAATTTATCTGTGTGAGAATGCTTGCAGAGCCTGTCTGGGACTGGTTGTCCTTCAGGGTGGAGTTGGTATACACGCTCCTGCTTGAGTTCGGGCTCATCTGGCTGGAATTCATGTAATAGAACAGTTCGATGGAATCATTCATGCTCATGTTCCCTCCCGCGTCCGTCAGCCAAAGGCTGCTTATGTTCACCATCACACGGATGTTCAACCCCCCTCCAGGATTAACTACACTAACATTCACGCTCGTATTCCCGGTTATGTCTTTCCTGCTGTAGGGGGAATAATCCACAAAGTACACCCTCACCCCACTCGCGGAAGGAGCAGTGAAATCATACGGAATCTCGCTCGTTATGTTAATCATGTAAACAGGATTGTTCCCTTGCATATACTTCACCCACGTCGTGGAGTTCAGAGTCTCGTTCGTCCTCGCCACCAGCAGGCTGGGGTTAATCACTCTGGTGTTCTGGACCTGCAACAGCGAGACGGTGAACCACAGGCTGGAGTTCAGGCCCAAATTCCCAACCGTATCATTGCAGTAAACGTAAAGGTGGTGCTGCCCCTGCCCGGCGCTCATCACCCCGTACCAGTTCGTCCCTGAGCTGTTGCTTAGCGTGCTATTAGTCCCAGTATCTATGTTCCAGAGGCACGCGGAAGCCACTTCCGAAGTGGTCACGTTCAGGTTAACAGAGCTCGAAGTGTAAGTTGTGTTCTGGGGAGAAACCACGGTTATGGAAGGTGGTGTAATATCCACGGTTATCAGGCGGTCTTCCGTCACGTTCATGTGTCCTGTGCTGTCATTGCCGTACACCCTGAAGTAGTAGCTTCCTGAAGTGAGGGATGTCATGTTCTTATAACAGTAGCTTCCCGTGGGGGTCATGCTCACGTTCTGCCAGCTCCCGTTATACCAATTAAGCGTGCACCAGCTCAAGGTCTCGTTGGCAGTCACGTTAACGAATATCCAGCTGTTCGAGGTCGTGGAACCGTTGCTCGAAGGAGAAATGAAGACTAGCTGTGGGGCCTTCTCCGAGAGCGGGTAATAATCCGTATTGTTGGTTGCAGGCGTGTAGCTTGATGGAGAATCACATATCCCGTCCCAGTTGGTGTCCTGGCAGGTGTCAGAGAAGTTGTTCGCAGTTGAGTTTGTCCAGTAGTTCCCTCCTATGCAGGGACCTCCTATTATGTTGGGGCCGCGAGAGCAGTTGAGGGTGGTGTTCCACCAGTTCTGGTTGCTGTTATCATCTGAATACAAATTGACCGAGTTGTTCAGGTAGTTGTTGTAGAAGGCGTTGTATCTGGGATAGTTTGAGCCGGAATAGCTCAGGCGAATCCCATAGTCAGTGTTGTTCTCTATGCGGGAATTGTTTACGGTGTTGTACTGGGATGAACTGTAAATATAGATGCCTCTTTGAAGGTTGTGAGAAGCTGTAAGATTATTAATTGTGTTGTTCGAGCTGGAGTAGAAGGCGAAGCCGTAAGTATTCGAATTTGCCACCACGTTCGTGAGGGTGTTATTGGAGCTGGAGTCGAGGCGGATGCCGTTATTAGTGTTGGAAACGGCTGTGATGTCTGTGAATGTGTTGTAGTTAGAGTTAGAAGAAAGCTCGAATAAACTTCTAGAATTCCAATTTCCGGTTACGTTTGTGAATATATTATTAGAACTGGAGTAGAGTAGAAAACCATAAGCCACGTAAGACGAGTTTATCCCGGTGAAGTTCGAGTAGGCCGTTCTCAGCATCTCAATCCCGTTGTTCTTTATGCTGTCAGAGCCCCTTATTGTTATATTTCTTATGCTTGAATTGTCCGCATTGCACAGGAAAAGCATGGAAAGCGTCTCGTTCGAGAGGTTCACAGACGAGTTGAAATACCTTATCGGCCTGCCTCCCGAACCTGTGGCGTTCGATATGGTATTGATGCAATCTGAATCAGATGAGACATCCAGATCAATATCCCATAAGCCGTTTTCTGTAGCAGTTATGTTTGTGATAGTGTTGTTCGAGCCGTATTGTATGTAGAGACCGCGATCGTTCGAATTGGCTATCACATCGGTGACCGTGTTGTTGGAACTAACATAGATGAAGATGCCTCTCTGCGTATTCGAATTCGCCGTCAGATTCGTCAGGTTGTTATTGGAACTCCCGTTTAGGTAGAACCCGCTGTAGAAATCCGTCACCGTGCAGTTCCTTACTGTGTTATTGTTCGACCCTCCTGCCGAATCATTCAGCCATATCCCGTAATCCGTGTCCGTGTCATCCCCGTCTATCGTGTTCCCCAGGCAGTCGAACGTGAGATTGTCCTTCCCCCCGAAGGAGATGCAGGTTCCGGCCTGGTTGGTTATGCCTGATGTCAGGTTGATAACATCCCCAGACTGCGCCGCCGCTATCTCCTGGTTACATTCGGTGCAGGAAGAGCAGTTCCCCTTGAAGATCCTGGTCTGCCTGTCCTCCGTGACATTCATGTTCCCCACGGTGTCATTCCCATACACCCTGAAGTAATAGCTCCCTGAACTCAACCCAGTTATATTAGCATAGCAGTACCTGTTGCTTGAATGCTTAGTCATAGTTAGATTCGTGTTGTTGTATACCCAGTTCAGCAGGCATGTACTCAGGTTCTCGTTCGCGCTCACGTTCACGAATATCCAGGAGTTGGAGGTGGTGGTCCCGTTGCTGGATGGGGAAATGAACACGAGCTGGGGAGGATTGTCCGCCGCAAGCGGCAGGTAATCCGTGTTGTTACTGCATCCAGAACCTGAACACGCAACCATATTTGTGAGATTCAGCGCAGAATCACATATACCGTCCCCGTTCGCATCCGTGCACGAATCAGAGAAATTCCCCCCGTCCGGGTCTGTCCAGTAGTTCCCTCCTATGCACAGGCCTCCTATTATGTTTGGTTCGGAAGAGCAGTTCAGGGTGGTGTTCCAGTAGTTGAGGTCGCTGGCATTCTTTGAACGAAGGTTCACCGAATTGTTCAGGTAATTGTTGTAGAAGGTGTTGTACGTTATGGCATTTACTTCACTGTCCATGTCGATTCCATAGTCGGCATCCTGTATTCTTGAGTCCGTGACCGAGTTGTTGTTGCTTACATAAAAGGAGATTCCGTAAGGTGAACCCTTT
>JBGPBG010000043.1:0-6460 GCA_041481105.1 Candidatus Aenigmatarchaeota archaeon | reverse complement strand
TGCGTGAAGGGACAGTGCGGGGCTACATGCTCAGGCAATTCCGACTGCCAGCCCTACTGCTCAGGAAACTTCCGCTACTTTAACGGTGTATGCAGGACATGTGACACATGCCAGTGCGCATACTCTTACGAGAACTGCGATTCACATGACGGCTGGTACAACGGAACAGAATACAGATGGGTTTCCACAGGCCAGTGTACTGAGAAGCAGCAGGTGAAGAAGGAACACAGGGACTATTCGTGCGCTCCGGAGAATTGTACATATATATCGTCCAATGTAAGCTGGCTGGACACAGGCAATACCAGGACGAGCGTTAACGGAACGGCCTGCGATGACGGGCTTTTCTGCACAATGAATGATACCTGCCAGGCAGGGGTTTGCAGTGGCCAGACTGGCGTTTGCAATGATGGAAATGCTTGCACTGATGATTCATGCAACGAAACCTCGAATAGCTGCGGCCACGCAAACAATGATACGAATGTCTGCGGCTCAGTAAGAGGCTGCGAGGCTAAGTGCCTTGGTCCCAACTGGACAACCTTTATCAAAAGCGGTCATGATTACTGCCAAGCTGGAATTTGCATGGTGCATTCATGTGCGGTGAACATCTCCCAGTACAACCAGACATGCGGGGAAGTAGACAATGACAACGACGGATATAACGTCACAACTGACTGCAATGATACCAATCCCAGCATTCATCCGGGGGCCACAGAGATATGCGGCAATGGCATAGACGAGGACTGCAGCGGGTCTGATTCAGCATGCCCGCAACACACGGAATCTAGCGGAGGAGGAGGAGGCGGTGGTGGTGGCGGATGCTCCCCTAGCTGGTCGTGCACTAACTTTTCCGCCTGCCAGAGCAACGGGACGCAGGCAAGGTCCTGCATAGACCAGAACAAGTGCGGGACATCATTATTGAAACCATATGAAACCCAGAACTGCACATACGTTGCTGAAATGCAAGCGAATCCATTTGCAGGGAGCGGAGCCATATGCTCTCCAGGTTTAAGGTTGTGCATAGGCTCGGACCTGTCGGAATGCACAGTTGACGGTAGTATGATCAAGATACAGACGTGCGACTTCGGATGCTCGCAGGGCGCCTGCCTTGAAGGGACAGGCTCAGAGGGGGGAATTCAGAATAATATCATCCCGGATGTCCAGCAAAGCTCCATAGGAGGCATGTTCCTTCTAAACCCGTCTTCATGGCCTTACTGGATTATTATCATAATAGGCATCTTCGTGATACCGGCTCTATGGTATATGCCAGGCAGGATGAAAAAGGATTCAAAGCCTTCAAGGCGCAAATGAACGCCAATGTTTGAGATGCATTCATGCTTGGGACAGAACCCCTTTAAAAAACTTCATCCCAATCCTATTTTAGAGACACTACTACACAGAGGATAAAAGCCAGAAGGTGACAGGAGTCACCTTCCATCAAGCAGTGACAGGATAGCTGAAAGGGTCTGGCTGTTTCATGCAGCGCAAAATCTCGAAAGAGGACACGTGCGAGAACCTTAGAAAGAAGGCGACTCTTGTCGCCTTCAATCGAAGGTCATCTGTGCCGGATGAATACCACCCGACCGGGCTCTTTCGGCCCTGAATTCTCCCCATACACCGCTGGTTTCTTCCAATTTCCCAAATAAAAGCCCCTATAGCAATATAATATAACTATGAAGCTTCTCTGGCTCCTGCTCCCAGCAATCCTTCTTGGAATTTTCCTAAGCAGCCTAGGCTTGGGAAGTCAGGCTAATCCTATACCACCTTTGGGAAGTCAGGCTAACCCCTATAAGATTAACAAACAAACAACTAAAGTATTCAGTGGCTACATCCCTCAAAATGCTCCTGATGGCGGTATGGGAGAAGTCACTATTCCCACAGGCTCAAAGCCCTATTTTGAGGTAGATCCTCTCGCAACCACCGGCACATCTGTTAGCGCTTTTAAAGTTGTGGCTAAGTTCTACGATGGAGCCGGCACAGTATGCAAATTTACTCAGAATAAATCAACCGGGGCCTACTCACCGGAGGTTTGTCAGGGATCGGATGGATATATGGATATCGTTTATGATGGCCAGCCCTACACTATAGCTAATACAAAATTCTTATACGCATTAGTAGGATCTCCTGATGGCGAACTTCACGAAGCGATTTGGGTCACAATCCCATTCGTCCCGTAGGCAAAGAACTCTATAATTTATTGGCCCAACTGTTTCTTATGGTTGGATGGCGAGGTGCTTTATTTCTTCCAATCTCCCAAATAAAAGCCCCTATAGCAATATAATATAACTATGAAGCTTCTCTGGCTCCTGCTCCCGGCAATCCTTCTTGGAATTTTCCTAAGCAGCCCTGCCAAAGCTGCTGTTCCACCTTTGGGAAGTCAGGCCAATCCTATTCCATTGAGTGAGCCCGCTCAAAGGATATTTGACGGGTATGTGCCTCCTGGTTCAGTGCAAGACGCCTATAGCCATGGCGGTTGGGTTGTTCAGCCTCCTCCACGTGGTTCTATTTTATGGTTTGTTATCGATCCGTACGCGGTGCTTGGGGGGCCGGCACAAAGCCTTGGACTCAGTTGGAAATGGCGGGAAGGTTGGCCATCGATAAGTTATATACAGAATAAGGCTACTGGAGAGTACGCGCCAGGAATCAGCCTAGAAGGACTACAAATTTATTATGATAACAATCCTTATGATGTGGATAAGTACAGGTTCTTGTGGGGCTTTGAGAACTATGCAGACGGCGATGTCGCTATGAAATGGTCAATTTGGGCTACGATTAATCCATCTGTTGCACCAGCTCCATTAGGAAGTAAAACCAACCCTATTCCTATTAATAAATGGAATGGAGGCCGATCTTTAATCTATTATCCGAGCACGGCAACCGGTAATCCAAATCCAGCTTCTACTCCATTGGCAGTTAATCAAAAAATTTACTTTGTGGCGGACAGTGCTGTAACGGGTAAGACCATTAGCAAATTTTATTTCACTGTTATGGGGTTTAATAATGTGGACTTGTTTTATACAAAAGTGGTCCAGGACAAGGCAGGAAATGATTTGTCAGCTGAGGTGACTCTACTAAATAACGGCGGAGATACATTTGATCAGGTGATCAATAATATGCCTTATAACTTCGATACGACAAGATTCCTTTATGCAATTGAAGATAGGAGTGGGAACTTTGGCCCACCAGATGTTTGGGTGCAATTTATGCCATAACAATAGTGATAACTACGACAGGATTTGGGCCACATTCCCATTCGTCCCGTAGGCAAAGAACTCTATAATTTAGTAGCCCAACTGTTTCTTATGGTTGGATGGCGCAGTGCGTTATTTCTTCCAATCTCCCAAATAAAAGCCTCTGTAACAATACAATATAACTATGAAGCTTCTCCGGATTCTCCTGTCGGCAATCCTTCTTGGAATTTTCCTAAGCAGCCCTGCCAAAGCTGCTGTTTACACATGCACTTCCTGCCCAGACTGCTCAAACAAGATAGCCAGCGCAAGCATCGGCGACACCGTGCAACTGACCGCATCCATATCCAATCAGGCGGGCATGTGCATCCCCTTCAGCGGGAAGAGCGGCATAACCTTCGACTGCCTCGGGAACACCATAGACGGGGACGACATATCATACGGCTACGGCATATGGATGCGCGAATATAATGGCGAAGGGTCCAGTTACAATACCATAAGGAACTGCAGAATTACGGGTTTCAGCATGGGAGTTTACATTAGCGACTATACCTCCACGAACAATATAATAACAGACTGCACCGCCAATTCCAACACATACGACGGGTTCGCAATAGCCCTTTCATCCAATAATGTGCTGACTAATTTAACCGCCACCTCGAACGGCCTGCTTGGCGTGGCCCTCATGGGATCAAACAACGTTTTGGCCAACTCCAACCTAAACTCGAACTCCCAGTTCGGGTTGCTCATCACAGATGCGTCATATAATGCGATTACAAACATTACAGCTTCCGGGAACACGATCGGCATCAAGTTCCTATGCCAGATCGGCCTTCAGTACAACACCATAAACAGCTCCCGCATAGAGAGTAATTCGCAATATGGAGCCTATTTCCAGTCCGCAACCGGTTACAACCCCAGATATAATTCATTTTATAACAACTATTTCAACAATACCGCCAACTTGGCTTCTGACAGCGTGAACAACCAGCCAAACTACTTCAGCACCGCAAAAACCTCCGGCACCAATATAGCCGGCGGACCCTGGATAGCCGGCAATTACTGGACCAGCCCGGGAGGGAACTTCTCTGACACATGCACGGATTCCAACTCAGACGGCATATGCGATTCTGCTTACACGCTTTCCGCGGGGAATGTTGATTACCTGCCCCTGAAATTCTTCCAGCAGGACACAACCCCTCCCGTAAGGTCAGGAGGCTCACCTTCCGGAACCCTCCCCGCAGGCACAACCCAGGCAACCCTCTCCCTGGCGACCAATGAGCCTGCAACGTGCAGATATTCCGCTTCACCTGGAATTTCCTATTCCTCCATGGCCAGTACATTCTCAGGTACAGGAGGAACATCCCATTCCTCCGCGGTTTCAGGCCTCCAGAACGGAAGCAATTACAATTATTATGTAAGATGCCAGGACACAGCAGGCAATCCGAACGCGGATGATTTTGCAATCTCCTTTTCCATTGCGTCTCCTCCTGATTTTCCTCCTGCCATAACCTTTGTCCCTCCAACCCCAGCAAACAGCACCAATGCAACAGGAAATTACATTGAGGTAAAAGTCTCCCTTTCGGAAACCCCGAACGCATGTCTCCTTAACTGGTATTCCGGAACTTGGGCCAATTACACAATGGCCATCCAGGGCTTATCCTGCTACAGGAACATGACCAATCTCCCAAACTACGCATATCAGTTCAGGGTTTATGCGAACGATTCGGCGGGCAACATGAATGTTTCTGAAACAAGATGGGTTGGAGTCTCCTACTCTCTTCCTGATGCCACCCCGCCCACCCCAAGCATTCTCACCCCTGCAAACAACACCCAGACCAACCAAACATGGATATTCATAAACGTCTCCGCTAACGAGCCGTTAAGCTCCTGCCTCCTTAACTGGAATAACGGAACATTCTCTTCAAATGAATCCATGACCGTGCAAGGTTCATACTGTTACCTAAACAAGACTTCCCTCACCAACATAACATATTCATTCCGTGCATATGCCAATGACACTTCGAACAACTGGAACTCTACAGAAATAAGATACCTAACAGTAAACTTCACAGTCCCCGCGCCCCAACCCCAACCCCAACCTTCCACATCTCCTGTATCCATATCCTATTCGATTTCGCCGCATTCTGTCAGTGCCGGCGATGACATGAAATTTTCCATGAACGCCTCCACCAACACAACCATAGTCAACATCATCCTGGCGATATCCATGCCAAACAGCACGGTTAGCGTGTTCTCCTTTGCAGGGAACGCCACCATGGGATACACGCCTCCCATGGCAGGCCTTTACAGCATCTCCATATTCGCCAATGATACCCAGGGATACAACAAAACAGTTGCAGACAACTTCACGGCAGCCAGCACATGCGCAGAAGGAGAGAACATGTCGTGCGGTATTAGCATAGGGGAGTGCAGACGTGGCAATATTACATGCAACGGAGGCGTATGGGGAACGGATTGCGTGGGAGCCATATGGCCCACGAACGAGACGTGCAACGGCCTGGATGACAACTGCAACGGCCTGATTGACGAGAACCTTACGCGGGCATGCGGCAGCAACGTGGGAGCCTGCAAACCCGGCATCCAGACATGCTCGAATGGTGTATGGGGCGACTGCGCGGGCTCGGTAGGTCCGTCGCCAGAAATCTGCGATGGGGTAGACAACGACTGCAATGGTCTGATAGATGACAACGCCAACTGCTGCACTAACGGAGATACAAGGCAGTGCGGAACTTCCAACACAACTGGTGTGTGCCATCCCGGGAACTCTGCTTGCATGAACGGTGTATGGTCTTCCTGCGAAGGCGCTGTCACTTCCAGCCCCGAAATATGCAACGACGGGATTGACAACGACTGCGATGGCCTCACTGACTCGGATGACCCGGACTGCTTCCAGTCACTATGCTCGAACGGCAAGCAGGACGGGAACGAGACAGGCGTGGACTGCGGCGGAAATTGCAAGGCCTGCGCTGACTACACCTTCGTATGGGTTGCACTCTCCATTACAGGGACAATAATTCTGGGCATCCTGCTGTTCCTTTACTTCAAGCTGAGGAAGCAGGGGAAGGAACTCACATGGAAGGAGCTTGCTAGGAAATGGACGCCTGCAAGCGGGGGATAGAAAGGTGATTTAATATGCCGGAATCAGTTTCAATCTACACGGACGCTGGGGCAAGGGGGAACCCCGGGCCTGCAGCAATCGCGGTCCTGATTTTCGAGGGCAGCAAGCTAGTAAAGCAGCATGGAGAGTATAT
>JBGPBG010000042.1:0-6471 GCA_041481105.1 Candidatus Aenigmatarchaeota archaeon | reverse complement strand
CTTTAAGTTTCACCCTTGCGAGCGTACTCCCCAGGCGGCCCGTTTAATGCCTTCGCTTCGACACTGCATGCCCTCTAGGAGCATGCAACACCTAACGGGCAGGGTTTACAGCTGGGACTACACGGGTATCTAATCCGCTTTGCTCCCCCAGCTTTCGTCCCTCACCGTCGGATCCGTTCTAGTCGAGCGCCTTCGCCATTCACCTGGCTATTGCCACCAAAGGCGGCAAAAGTCATCAGGTGGTCTTATTGGGATTATAGGAATGCAAAGGAAAGACGCCTTTGTTCATGCAGAATAAGGCGTCAGTCTATTTTACCCCTACCCCAATAATACCCTCGACCTCTCCCGGTCCCAAGCTTGGAAGTATTTCTAACAAGCCCCGCAGTCAGCTGCGGGATTTCATTAGAAACTTTCCAAACCGGCTACGAACGCTTTAAGCCCAATAAGCGTGATTACCACTCGTGGCGCAGGTATTACCGCTTACCGTGTTGGGGGCGATTAAATCGCCACCAGCATGGCGGCTGGCACCTGTCTTGCCCACCACTTATTCGCCAAGCTCTCCACTGGACAGACGGCTTCGCATCGTTAACCGTTTTATTGGTTAATGATGAAGCAAGCCGTCAATCGATTTTTGGACTTGGCAAAAGCTTCCTCAAAAAGAGAAAGCACTCTGAATTCCTTCGTCACACTTGCGTGCATTGCGAAATTTTCGCGCCTGCTGCGTCCCGTAGGACCTGGATTCTTGTCTCAGAATCCATCTCCGAGCTTCCTCTCTCAAGGCTCGTACCGATTATAGGCTTGTCAGGATTGCAACCTTTTGCGGGTTTAAGCCAGTCCCGTAAAAGGGTTTTACTCTGGCAACAACCTAATCGACCGCAGTCCCATCCTTGGATTCAACATACAAGCATTCCAGCATAGCATATCTATCCGGCGTTAGCCCCAGTTTCCCGGGATTATTCCAGACCCAAGGGCAGGTTAACTACGTGTTACTGAGCTTTTCGCCCCGGTTTAACCCGAGACTTGCATGGCTTAGTCGAATTCAGATAGCAGTAACCTCCGGCAGGATCAACCGGAATTGGGTTTTTGGCGGTTTGTCTCCGTTTTTTCTCAATAAAATTTCACACGGAGCTCACAAAGACTTGCTTCAAACTTAAAATGTTCTTTTAAGCTCACATAGAAAGCAGTTATTTCATTGCAAGGTCGCCCGTGCTAAATAACCGCCCGGTCTCGCGACCGCAACAGAATTATATATTAGGCAGCTATTTAAATGTTTTTCGCAAACCATTCAGTCATCCGTCTCTTCTATAAATAGCCGATTCCAAATAGTTTAACAAGATTGTAGTTTGAAGGTGTCGCGGACACCTTCTTTCGAGAATCATGGCCGCTGTAGTGTAATGGTTAGCATACAGGACTGTGGATCCTTTGGTCCGAGTTCGAATCTCGGCAGCGGCCCTGGCGTTTGAAGTCGGTGCATCCGACTTCCTTCGCGAATCGCGGGGGTTCCCGAGTGGCCAAATTAGACAAGGTTATAGGGGCAGGTGGGATAATCTAACGATTCCCTGCTAAACTTAAGAGGCGGACTCGCATTTCCTTAAGTGCGATGAGAACTTACGTTCAATGACGAAATAGCCCTGATATATCCTGTGGCTTAGAGTCGGCCGTGGCGGAGCCGCGGCTGGCGGGCAATGCCTTCCTGGGTTCGACTCCCAGCCCCCGCATCTTATTGTTCTATGACGGGTTCCATGCCCCTTGCAGCAAGAGGCGGCAACTCTGTTTTTGGTTCAACCGGCTTGTAAAACAGCCAGAACACAATCCCTGCGGTTATTATCACGCTTGCCGCAACCATTGCAGGCGCATTGGGGGCTATGCTTGCCGCAATAAAACCTGAAATTATCGGAGGGATGGACTGCGCAAGGGCCTGAATGCTAGCGCTTATTCCGAGGATTTCTCCCTGTACGGAAGCGTCTGCAGAAGCGCTTATGAGGCCGACGGAATTTGCCTGGGAAAGCCCGTTAAACATCGCGAAAAATGGCACGATGAACAGCAACCCCCACCAGACAGATGGCACAAGCAGCAGCAGGATGAATATTCCTGTTCCGAAAAGGCTGAACCTCAGGATTTGATGTCCCTTGAATCTTTTGGCCATTTTTCTCATAATTATGGCTTGGGAAAACGCAATCCATATTCCCGCATATGCGAAATAGTCCCCGATATTCCCCTGCGAAAAATCAAAGCGATAGATAAGGTATACGCCGAAAAATGTTGTGTAAAATGTGAATCCTGCCCAGAACAGGAACAACGTAAGGAATAACACTCTCATGTGCTTGAGGGAATATGCCTTGGAAATGTTCTTTATTGACTGGGTCAGGCGGATGGGCTTTTCCCTTCTGTGCTTCAAGGTCTCGGGAAGGAATGCCAGCACCAACACCGTGTTAAGAAGGGCCAGTAAGGCTGCAAACCAGAAGGGTGTGGATGCATTAAACCACGGGAGAACGGTTGGGTCAGAAAGCTTCCCTCCTAAAAAAGGCCCCAATATGAATCCTAGTCCTAACGCAGAGCCTATCAGGCCGAAGTTCTTGGCCCTGTCTTTTGGATGCGTAACATCGGCTATTGCCGCCTGCGCGACCGATATGTTGCCTCCTGTTATCCCGTCAAATGCTCGCGCTATGAAAAGCAGCGGGATGTTTTTTGTGACAATCCCTATCGCGAATATGAAATAGGATACGGATGTCCCAGCCAGCGAAAAGGCCAGAAGCCTTCTCCTCCCGTGCCTGTCTGAAAGCTGTCCCAGTACGGGTGTGGCAATAAACTGCATCAGGGGGTATATGGCGACCAAGAATCCGAGAATGATATAGCCCTGTGCAACTGTAAATCCTGCAGGAAGAAGGAAAAATTCCGATGTGGGGTCAGCAAGGAGAAGTGGAATGATAGGAATGAGAATCCCGTATCCCACCATGTTCACGAATGCTGTGAAGAATACCACACCTAGCGGATTCCTTCCCTTCACTTCTGCTTGTGCAGATGCTTTATTGTCCATAATCCTCTCCGATATGCTTTCTTTCTAAAAAGAGAACACGCTTAAAAAACTTATTCCCAATTCTTTATCATGGCATTGAAAATATCATGGCCGCGGCTTCTCGCGATTGCAGTCCTTTATGCAATAATCGGCGAGATAATCATGACCTTGGGTACCATTGCAACCATGAGCTACTACTTTGACCCAACCTATTTCCCTGTCTGGAGCAAGTATATGATGCCAGGACCGGGGCCCCCTCCAGCTGAATTCTATTATATTTCCATTGCATTCCAGCTGGTAACAGGATTCCTATTCGCGCTCGTTTATAATGTGGTAAAGGGAGCTATTCCTGGGAAGGGATGGAAAAACAAGGGCCTTATGTACGGGTTCGTTGTTTTCCTGGTAGCAGGACTGCCAACAACCATGATGCTTATCCTGCTGATAAACCTTCCAATAGTCCTGCTGCTCTCCTGGATGCTCCAGTCCCTGATAGTGTACCTAATCATGGGCCTGGTGACGGCAAAAATCGTGAAGTGAATCAACCGGTAGTCACATCCAAAAACTCCCGGACCTTATCCTTAGCCTTCTCTCTATTTTCCTTGTGCTCAATCAGGAACTTCTGTATCTTCTCTATAAGAATCTGCTTTAACTCTCCTGTGAGGAGCTTGCCTGACTTATAATCATCATGGATTTGCTTGATCTTCTTGTCATCCGGCTCGAACATCATATATAGCATCTGGTACGAAACATCCACCTCAGGAACCCCTCCCTTCTCCCTGTGCTCCTTTACAGAGCCGCGGCCGCCTGAGAAAGCATACTTCATTATCTTCTCCTTTACCTGCTCCGGCGTGTCTGTAAGCGCGATATAGGAAGTGGAATCGCTGCTTGACATCTTCCCTCCCTTGAGACCTGTCATGAACTCATGGTAAGTGGAACTGGGGAGGATGAACTTGAACTCCCCTGCCTTTGTGAACCTTCCAGCCAAATCCCTTGTCAGGCGAATGTGCGGGTCCTGGTCCACTCCCACAGGAACCAGAACAGGCTTGGGTCCTCCATACTCATCAAGCTCTGGGTGAAGAATATCCCCGACCTGCGTGAGCACGGACATGATTTTCCCGGGAGATAGTTTCCCATATATGGCCTCCATCTCGTTTGTAGTCACTCTTTTCGAAACCATCCCTATCAGCCGATAGTAAGCGTTAGATTTCTTCGCATCCCTTGTCCTGTCTGACTGGAAATAGAAATCGCAGTTCTTAGGCTTCAGCCCGAGTGCTATATAGTTCAGGAGGTATTCCTCTATGGCCGTCTTCCTCAGTTCGGGAAGGGAATTCATCCGCATGTTATACGCTTCAATATCCGCAACACACAGGTAAACGTGCGCCCCGTGGTTCTGGTAGTATATAATCTGCTCCGCAAGCATCCTGTGCCCCAGATGGAATTTTCCTGAAGGCATGAGCCCCGTCATCATGGCATAGGGCTTCCTGTGATTTATGCATTCCAGGATCCGTGAAAAATCCCTGTGCCCGAAAACCACTCCTCTCCTCATGGAGATGTGCGGCTCAGGAAGCTTCCTAGCAAAAGGCTCGAACTTCTCAATCCCGAACTCCTTTGAGAGCTTTCCATAATCCTTTATGTCCGTCTTCCCCCATGGGTCAATGGTTTCTTTCATATTCTCCTCTTCAGCCGAAAAATCACCGTGTAATGTCCTGCTTCCTTACGTATTCATCCAGTTCCCTCGCTCTGGTGTTTGTCTGGAAATGCTTCCTGACGGGGTCAAGAATCTCGTTCAGGTAGTGTGCCACGGTCTGCTTGACATCAGCAGGATGTATCTTCCCTTCCTCGTAAAGCTTTGAGAATTCTCTGTATCCCTCAATCTCTATATCCCCTCCGAATTTGGCAGGCCTCTCTATCTTCACCGTGGGGAACTTCTCGAAAATTATGTATTTCATGTACTCTGCAAGCGGGTTCTCATAAACATCTTTTGCCGGACAATAAGCCTTCTCAATCTTGCGCTTCACATCCGCAGCGGAATCAGTCATGAAGATTGCGCTGTCCGGTATGGACTTGCTCATTTTCAGCTCTATGGTTTTTTCCACAGTTGACATGCCTTCCATCTGTTTTGGAGGAAGCAATCCCATGAGCATGTGATGGGAAACTATCACTGGCTTCCAGAAACCCATTTTCGGCCCTATCTCCCTCGCAAGCACGTTCACCTTCCTCTGATCCATTCCCAGCTGGGTTATGTCCGCCTCCAGATGGAATATGTCAGCGCACTGCATGCACGGGTAAAGGATCTGGGAAGCTTGCATGACCTCGCTCTCTTTCCTTCCCATTATCTGACCGCACCTGACTATCCTGCTCACGGTCGAGTTCCGCGCGACCTGCATGACCTTCTTCCAGTAGCTATCGTCTTTCGCGAAATCGCTAGCCCAGACGAACTCCACGTTGTCCATGTCCATCCCTGTGACCCTCCATACCTCTATCAGATACTTCCCGACTGTCTGTATCTTCTCGAGGTTCCCTCCCATCTTGTTGTTCGCCCAGGCATGCCAGTCCGCAACCAAGAACTTGAAATGCACTCCTGCCTTTATCATCTTGTTTGTATTGAGCGCCCTCACCACGCCCTGTGCAATATGAATCCTGCCGGATGGCTCGAATCCATCATATGTTATGGGCCTCTTTTTGGTTTCCAGGAGCTTCTTCATCTCCTCTTCCGTAACTATTTCCTCCCCGACTTCCCTTATGAGTTCCATCCTGGATTCTGTGTCCATAAGCACCGCTGTGTATAATTCGCCTGCTGATTTAAATTTGAGAATCCAAATATCCACATGGACAATCCTCGGAAGGAAGGCGATTCGGAAACTAAAATAACAAAATCGCCTTCAACCCATATTCCCCTTCCGGAGCCCCTGAATTCCATAATAAGCAGGCTTGAGCCAAAAACCGTCACTAATTTCTATGGAGGCCCAGGAACTGGAAAAACGAATTTGTGCCTTCTTGCAGCGATAGAATGCATAAAGGGAGGAGGCTGCGTCACTTACATAGACACGGAGGGCGGCTTCTCAGCAGAGCGTCTCAGACAGCTCACCAAGAATCCCGAGCAGGCCCTGCAGAAAATCGCCCTGCTCGAGCCTAAGACTTTCGAGGAGCAGGGCAGAATCGTTCGAAGCCTGGAAAAACACAAAGCAGACCTGATAATCCTTGACTCCGCGGTCGCCCTCTACCGCCTTGAATATGCGGACCCGAAAGCCGAAACCCTGGAAGCGCACCGCGAGCTCTCCAAGCAAATCTCCATCCTTTCCAATATCTCCCGCGACAAGAACATCCCTGTAATCATAACCGCGCACACCTTCCAGAACTGGGATACTGGAACGAACGAGATAGTCGGCGGTGACATGATAAAATACTGGTCGAAGGCGATTGTCTACCTGGAGCGCACGAACAAGACCTCCGAG
>JBGPBG010000041.1:0-6563 GCA_041481105.1 Candidatus Aenigmatarchaeota archaeon | reverse complement strand
TTTCAGCATATCCTTTGTTGCATCTCTAGCAGCCTTCCAGGAGCCTTTGAAAATTTCGCTGATGAAATTCATTGTTCCAATTTTTTCTTTTTGGTCGACTTCTTTACGTAACCGGTTATAGAAGGGGCTCCTTGAATCTGGATTCAAATTTCCTTGAATATGCCCTAAATCAACACCAGCTTCATACATTCCTAATTTTTCATTGTAGTGCATACAACCTATCTCCTTAGTCCATCTTTTCTGAAAATTATTACCTATATAGCACACTTCAGTTCCCTTGATTCCTTTTTGTCGCAACCATTTTTAAGGGTATCATCTTTTACCGGATACATATTGGATGAGAATCTTCCGCTATAGAAATTCTCATCCCTTCTCCCAGGCAAATCTTCTATCTGGTATCTCCATGACGGCACATTCGCGCTGAATTCCTTTCCCATAATCTGCCTCCTTAGGCTGCAAGCCTGTATTTCCTTACGCTTTTTCCGAATTCTCCAGTTCTGAGGTTGTCAATCCTCAGACCAACTTCTCCCACTTTCCTGGCAGCCTCGGCTTCTGAAGACCTGAGATGATCCACGACCCTTGCCTGGAGCCATCCGTGCTGTTCCTCTGAAAGCTGTCCCACGTATTCGCTGAGGCGCTTTTCGGCAAGCTCGTGAATCTTTACATAGTGTTCCAGTGCCTTGTCGAACTGGTCTCTATCCAGCCCCACTTCCTCCCTTATTTTTTCGGAGTATTGTCCAAGATCTTTTTTAATCTTGTATGCCGGAAGGTATTCTATTTTCTTGCCGTCCTGGAAGCCCCAGACATACTTGCCTTCATACTCAATCCTTTCTTTGGGAATGAAAGGCACCTCTGAAATCCCGTTTATGTAATCCTGAACAGCATACCTCACGACACCTTCATCAAACCTTTCAGTTGCATATTTTCCGCCTCTGGCAAAGATGTCCCTTGCCTTTTTCTTTACAGGGGTTTCAATGTGCTGTTTGTATGCAGAATGGACAAATTCCCTTGCAGTAGGAATACTCTCTCCTCCTGTTGCATACTTTCCGAGGGATTTTAGCCTCTTGTAAGCCGGGTATTTCTCTTCTGCCCAAACACCTGCAATACTTAAAACCGTTCCCAAAATTCCAGCGGATTCTGATTTGTAAGCAGGATCAATCTCTTCCCTGTAAAGTTCTTTTATTGAATCTTTCACGCCAATCACCCATCTAATCAACATCTTCCGTTTCCTCTAACCCAGGAATCTCGTACTCCCGGTAGAGGCCTTTCTGCTTTTTCTTTATCCTCTTTATCTCTTCAAGCAGGGCTTTATCCTTATCAGTCATTTTTATCACTAAATAATGGTTAACATGTCTATTTATAAAGCTTTCGGTTGTTGTCACTATTAAATAGTTACAAAATATAGTGGCAATACTATTCGGTTTTGATGCAGAAAATTGCCCAAAACTATGGGGATTTGTGCTTTTTCTGGATGATTATAGAAACCAGAACAGGGAGAAAAAGGCCTAAAAATGCCCCTGCGAGCACGTCAACCCAGGTGTGCACGCCGAGCGCTATCCGGGAGTAGGAGACTAGGACAGGGATGATGAAGAGCGGCAGAAGCCAGCGCCTTCTGAAGGCAAGATAGAGCGAGGAGAAAACAGCGAATATCGTTCCTGCATGGCCCGAGGGGAAGGATGAGTCTGTGTCACAGAACGGATTGCAGCCCGGACTGGCTGTTACTAGGCAGGATGTGCAGGGCCTTGGGATGTACCATAGCGTCTTGATGCCAAGCGTAAGGGCGAAAACAATTGCAATACTTGGAAGGAAGACAATGAGGAATTTCCTGAACGCGGGCTTGGCCTTTTTCCAGGTCGGATTTTCTGGGATCAAATGGCTGAAGGCAAGATAAAGAGCTGAAAGCCCCACCGCAGCAAACCCCCAGAACTCAGGAGTTCCCAGAATAGTCACTGCATACCAGATTCCAAGAACGTCCATGCAAATATTTATCCTGGGAATTTAAAAGCAGCCAGCTATTTTATGGTTGTAAAATACTTTCGGAAAAAATTATATAGCCTCTGCATAGTGATTTCAAAAGCTTATAAGCAAGCTCATACAAAATAATATTGTTAAAAATTCTTAATGTATAAGCGAAAATGGAAAACGAAGCCAGCGAGATTCCACCGGACGGCTGCAAGCAATCTGCAGGCCCTAGTTGCACAGCAAGGCAATTTAGCATCCAAAAACAAGGCAGAGAAACTGCTAGTTCTGAAATGCCCGAGTGGGTAGCCCTCGTGAGAGGAAGCATAAACACGGCAGAGGAGCTCGGCCAGAGGCTGGGACTGGACCAGAAGGAAGTTAGGGCCCTGAAAAAAGTCATCAGGAAATATCCCATGAGAGTGAATCCCTACTACCTGTCTCTTATCCGCGAGAAGGATGACCCCATATGGAAGCAGTGCATACCGAACGAGCTGGAGATGCTTGACCAGGAAGGCATGGTAGACCCCCTGGCAGAGGAGAGGGACAGCCCTGTCCCGGTAATAACCCACAGGTATCCTGACCGCGTTCTTTTCCTGGTTTCCAACCAGTGCGCAATGTACTGCAGGTTCTGCACAAGGAAGAGAAAGGTGGGAGACCCTAGAAAGCCTGTTTCCGCCGGGCAAATCCTTCAGGGGATAGAGTACATCAGGAACCACCCGGAGGTCAAGGATGTCATCCTTTCTGGAGGAGACCCCTTCATGCTTACAGACAGCAGGCTTGAGTTCGTTTTGCGTCACCTTCGCGAGATCCCGCACGTCCAGATAATCAGGATAGGGACAAGGGTCCCGTGCTCGCTTCCGCAGAGGATAACCCCGGAGCTCTGTGAGATGCTCAAGAAGTACCAGCCGCTTTACATAAACATACATTTCGAGCATCCCAGGGAGATAACCCCGGAGTCCTCGCGCGCGTGCCAGATGCTTGCTGATGCAGGAATCCCGCTGGGCAGCCAGAGCGTTGTCCTCAAGGGAGTGAACGATGACCCTCAAACAATGAAGGAGCTCATGAATAAGCTTCTCATGATAAGGGTGAGGCCCTATTACATTTACCAGTGCGACCTGACAAGGGGAGCAAACCACTTCAGGACAAGGGTGGAGAAATCCCTTGAAATAATAAAGGGGATAAGGGGCTTCACCTCAGGTCTAGCTGTCCCGCATTTTGTGATAGATGCTCCTGGAGGGGGAGGGAAGATACCTCTCCTGCCGGACTACGTGATAGGGTTCACCGAAGACAAAGTGATACTGAGGAACTACCGCGGGAAGATATACGAGTATCCGAACAGGTAGGAATTACATTTCCTCTTTTAAGGAATGGTCAATTTTATAAGCATTCACCGCCCGTACTCCTCCAGAAGCTCCTTCTCTTCGTTCGAGAGCTTGTGCCTGATTTTCTGGAGGGTGTCCAGATCCTCATAGGAAAGGAACACGTCCAGCTCGTCATTCTCCTTCACCTCTTTCCCTATCGTGACGTCAGGCATGGATATCGCGACCTTGTCACCTGACTTGGCCTCCTTGATATTTTCCCCTCTCATCTGCATCTCCTTTATTTCCCCCACAATCTCCTTGTCCTTCCTGAGCCTGGTTCCCGGCTTTATCAGTCCCTTAAGCACTTCCACGCCAAATACAGCAGGCCTGCTCTGACGGAAAACGTAGCCGGGCAGGACGCGCACCCTTCCGGGCCTTGCAGCTTTATGGAGGACGGCTTCCTCCTCCCTTTTCTTCCTGTCTTGAACCCATTTCTGGTAATCCTCTATGATAGTGTAGATAACGTTCGAGGAGAAAATTGTCACATTGTTGTCCTTGGCAAGCTCCTGCACGTCAGAAGGGATCTTCACATTAAAACAGAAAATCACAGGCTCTTTCAGGGTGCGGATTTCCATTATGTCTGATTTGGAAAGGTCTCCAACTTTGGCCTTCCTTATGCTTATTCCCATCTCCCTAAGAATCTTTATGAGCGCCTCCAGCCCCCCGAGCGTGTCAGCCTTCAGTACAATTCCTTCCCTGTCCGTCTCTATCTCCACCTCTTCTATCTCCTTCGCTATCTCGTGCCTGGCCCTTTCTATCTCGTTCTCATTCCGTACAGACCTGAGCGGGGAACCTGCTATCACGTTCTCGAGTCCGGGAGCAGCTATTTTTATGCCTGCTGCCGCTGTCACAGATTCAAGCGAAAGGAAGTTTTTCTCAACCCTGAGCTCCTTGAGGGGAGCCGGCTGCAGGAGAGCCTTGACCCTGCTCACAACAGCCTCCTTTGAATGAGAACCTCCTATAACAAGATAGTCCCCCTTCCTTATCTCCCCATCATAAAGCACGACATCTATGGTCATGCCAAGCCCCTTGAATTCCTTCACTTCCAGAACAGTGCCTTTACCTTCTTCTGTTGTTATTTCCAGCCTGCTCTTGAGATACTTCTGCGCTATCCCTCCCACAATCATGAGAAGGTCCGGAATACCTTCACCTGTTATGCTGGATACGGGCACGACCGCCACCTGCTTCGCGAAGTCCGAAACGCGGTCAAACCTTTCAGCAGGGAACCCGCGCTCAGTCAGCTGGCTTATGAGCCTGTATATCTTCTCCTCAAGCTCGTCCTGGGTGCGTGGGGTCTGCTGCGGGAAGGAGTCAAGGAAGCATTTGTCCTGGTTTGGGATCCAGCCGAGCATGCGGTCGATTTTCGTTGCAGCCACCACAAACGGAGTCTTGAACTGCTTGAGGTAGTTGAGCGACTCATCAGTCTGGGGCTTGAATCCCTCGTTTACGTCCACGACAAGTATGGCAAGGTCCGCGATCGCGCCTCCCCTTTTCCTGAGGGTTGTGAATGCCTCATGGCCGGGGCAGTCTATCCAGAGGAGCCCCGGCAGGTCCAGCTCTATGCTCATTTGTTCAAGCAGGTGGCCGCAAATGCTCCTTATGACCTCAAGCGGGACATAGCTTGCAGAAATGTACTGGGTTATCGCGCCAGGCTCGCCTTTCGCGATGGCGGTTCCCCTGACTTTGTCAACCAGGCTCGTTTTTCCATGGTCAACATGGCCAAGAAGTACAAGTATCGGAGACCTGATTTTGTGCATGGGAACCACATGCAATTTCCTTGGAATGCAGAATTAAATAGTCACTAGTCGAAAACGAACAACTCCGGCTGTCTCAAATCATTCTGCGTTATTTCTTTCAAAGAAGGTTCTGTTTCAGCAATCGGGTAGAAAATAAAACGCTCTGAAGTGCTATACGACTTTCTTATAGCGTCCTTGTAGATATCACAAAAAGAAATCTTCGCATCTGCAATATTTCCGTCCAGAATCAGATGTCCCAGGTCTGAATATTTCCCTCCGTTCGTAGAAGCATTGCGATATTTGCGGTTTTCTTCTATAAGGCGATTTTTGAGATTTATGAGGATTTTTTCTAAACCCTCCTTTTTAATTTCTCCTACAGATTTGCGAACATCTTTGACTCCTCCGAAAATTCCTGAAAGATAGTCCCCGACACACTCCTCGGATCCTCCTACAAGCGGGTAATCGAATGAATGAAGTTCACCGTCCACAAAGACGTTGTACTCAAGCAAAAGGCACGGATTTTGTTTAATAGGGTCCCTGTGAAAGATAACACGCTTTGGAGTTATGTCAAAAACAGATTTCAAATTCATATTCTTATATTCCAGATATATCCCCTTCGGTTTGGAACAACATCCTTATAAGGGAGGCAGAAAAAGAAACCCTTCTATAATTAGTATTCGAACTTATTTATAGATTACGGTATCCAAAACTATATTTCAAAACATATTAAACCGCAGCCCAATAATTAGATTAAGGGATTGAAGGCGAAGTACATGCTTGACATAAAGCTCATCCGGGAGAAGCCTGAGCTCGTGAGGAAGGACCTCGAGAAAAGAGGGGATACTCAGAAACTGGAATGGCTGAAGGACCTGATAAAATATGACAAGGAGTGGAGGGAGAACCTGCAGTCCCTGGAGACCCTGAGAAATGAGAGGAACATACTCACAGCGAAGATAGCTTCCCTCAAGAAGGGGGGAAGCAGCGCCACAAAGGAGCTCTTGCAGGTAAAAAAACTCCCGGAAAAGATAAAGGAGCTCGAGGGAAGGAACGAGAAGCTGAAGGAGAGAACGGATTTCTACCTGATGCGCTTGCCGAACATACTCCACCATTCCGTTCCTGTCGGGAAGGACGAGAGCGAGAATGTGGAGGTAAGCAAATGGGGGAAGCACCCGAGCTTTCCTTTCAAGCCAAAGAACCATGTGGAGATAACAGAGTCGCTCGGGCTGTTAGACGCAGAAAGAGCTGCAAAAGTGGCTGGCCATGGGTTTGTTTATCTCAAAGGGTCTCTCGCGATGCTGGACCAGGCGATAATGAGGTTCGCGATAGAGCACCTGGTTGGGAAAGGCTACACGCTCGTGGAGCCTCCGCTGATGCTGAAAAGGAGACCGTACGAGGGGGTCACAGACTTAGCTGATTTTGAGAATGTGATGTACAAGATTGAGGGGGACGACCTATACCTCATAGCCACCTCCGAGCATCCCATGGCTGCCATGTACATGAACGAGAC
>JBGPBG010000040.1:0-6609 GCA_041481105.1 Candidatus Aenigmatarchaeota archaeon | reverse complement strand
GCGATTTTCGGCTGTCTGGGATTGTCTATAGCATTGGCGATAACCCTTATCATGTCCTCTTTCTTCACGCCAATCCCTTCTGCAAGCAAATCTCTTGTGGAAATTACATTTGCGGCAATCTTGTAGGGAGATCCCTGCACATTCTCGAAAAGAACTGGCTGGCCATCAAGCCTTTTCATTATTGAAGCTATTTCGTATTTGGTAGAAACAGGCTTGCTTATCTTCACAAGCTTCCCTTCCCTGTCCAGCTTCTCGACAAAATCCCTGAATAGCATCAAAACACCTCCTAAAATGTTTTGTTATATGCATTTAAATTTAAGCGGGGGAAACAGGCAAATGCCGTTCTTATAGGTTGTATTTCATTCTTAACCAATGTTTATAAAACCTTTATTTAAGATTATTAATAATTTTGGAGGCGTTGGATATGGGTAAGGGTCACGGTTTCGGTAAAGTAATATTATTCGGGGAGCATTTTGTGGTGCACGGAATTCCTGGAATTGCTTCTGCAACAAGCCTTTCAACAGAGGCTGTTGTTAAAAGGTCTAAAGGACCTGGGTTGACGGTTATAGACAATAGAAAGGGGACAGAGGGCTATACGGAAAGCAAGAAGGAGCAGCAGAAGGAGTCTCTTGAGTTCACAATGAAAGCAATGGGCATTGATTTGAAAAAGAATCCTATGGAAATAACCCTGGGAGGCGACTTGCCTGTGTTCAGCGGCATCGGGGCTTCAGCGGCAAGCGCCGTTGCAATAGCAAGGGCAATTTCAGACGAATTCAGGATGAACCTGCCTGATGAGAGGATAAACGAGATAGCTTACGAGGCCGAGAAGGCATATGCAGGAAACCCATCAGGCATTGACAACACAGCCGCCACATATGGCGGATTGATATGGTTCATGAAGGGAACGCCAAGCAAAATGGAAAGGCTGAAAATCAAAAACCCTGTGGAAATAGTGATGGGCAATTCAGGCGTAGTTGCGGATACAAAGGAAGTGGTGGCAGGCGTGGCTGAAAGGAAACAGAAGAACCCTCAAAAGTATGATAAAATATTCAAAAATGCCGAAAGCCTGGTTCATGAATCCAGAAGGGCCTTGGATGCATATGACCTGAAAAAAGTGGGACAGCTCATGAATGAAAACCAGAAGCTCCTGCAGGAAATTGAGGTTTCAGGAAAGGAGCTGGATTTTCTGGTAAACCTGGCAAGGCAGAAAGGTGCGTGGGGAGCAAAGCTGACAGGGGGAGGCAGGGGCGGCTGCATGGTCGCGCTGACTCCTGGGAAAGAGCTCCAAGAGAAGGTTGCTTCAGCCATGGAAAAAGAAGGATTCAAGGTCTTGAGTATGAGAGTTGGCTAGAGATTATAAAGGAACAGGATAAAACCTTTCAAGCTCTTTCTTGAGCCTTTGCAAATTTGTGGCATCCACTTCCATTATCCTGTTGTATTCAGCAATAGTTCCTGGAGGCGGGTCGCCTTTATTCTCCTGGAAAAGCCTTCTTGATTTGTACTCAATTTTTATCAGGCTTTTCTGGAGCCTTTTCATCTCAGACAATATGGAGCTGGGTGTCGTGCTCATTCCATCAAAATAAAATTAGAAAGAAGAAATAAAAAGGTGTGTGGAGTGGGAAAAATCCCAAAACCCCATTTAACCGACAAAATCAATCCCAAGGACCCTCTCTATCTCCTTCTGCTTCTCCACCTTGTAGGTCTTCCCAGGGCCATAGATCTGGGATGACTTTACTCCGGTGATTATGAGCATTGCGCGGATGGTGTCTCCCAAATCCTTGATTATCTGGGCTCCCCAGATTATCTTCGCATCGGGGTTGATTTTTGTTGAGACGCCCTCGACAATCTGCTGGCACTCCTTTATTGTGATGTCCGCGCCGCCCGAGACGTTCACGAGAGCGCCTGTGGCGTCCTCTATCTCCACGTCAAGGAGCGGGTTGGTGAGGGCCTTCTCCACGGACTCAACTGCCCTGTTCTCCGAATCGGATTCGCCCATCCCTATCATGGCCAGGCCGCCTGCTCCCATGACAGCCCGGATGTCAGCGAAGTCCAGGTTCACAAGCCCGGGCTTTGTTATGAGCTCTGCTATGCCCTTCACTGAGTTAACAAGAATCTCGTCCGCAACCTTGAATGCCGTGGTTATGGAAACATCCGGAACGATTTCAAGGAGCTTGTCATTAGGTATGATTATAAGCGTGTCTGCCACCGCTTCCAGGTTCTCAAGCCCGTCCTGCGCGTTTCGGAAGCGCTGCTTCCCCTCCATTGAGAACGGGAGAGTGACCACACTAACTGTTAGGGCGCCGAGTTTCTTTGCTATGTCAGCGACAACAGGGGCAGCTCCTGTTCCTGTCCCCCCTCCGAGACCGCATGTCACGAAAACAAGGTCCGCACCTTCCAGGACTTTTTTCACGTCCTCTTTGGACTCCTTTGCAGCTTCCTGCCCCACTTTCGGGTCAGCTCCTGCCCCAAGTCCGCCTGTAAGTTCCTTTCCTATGAGGACCTTTTTGTCAGCATCCGTGTAAAGCAGGTCCTGTGCGTCAGTGTTCATTGCCACAGTCTCTGCGCCCACGATGCCTATCTGCATCATTCGAGAAATCGTGTTTCCGCCAGCGCCGCCTACGCCGACAACCTTTATGACCGCCTTCTTTGATTCAAGAATCTTCCTTAACTCATCATCAGTCTCTGTGTGGCCTTCCACGTCTTTTATTATAATGCTTTCCATACCTTCTGGCAGCGCTCTCCTCATAGCGATTACCTCCAAATGAATTTTAAGTGGCTGAAGCCACATGTTTAACCATTAATCAAGTAATAATCAGTATAAGAGTAAGCTTTTTAAGGCTTTAGTGTAACAAAAAATTCCGGAAAAATCGCGTGGTTTGTGCTGTTTTTATTTTTTTGATTCCTCGGTTTTGGCTGGAAGGCGCGATTCGCGTCTGAATGTGGCTTCGCCACCTTCCTTCTTCATTGCGCCTCCATTCTCTTTTATCTGCTCGAACTGCTTGCCTGAAGTCGGCAGAGCCGACTTCTCTTCTTTCATCGTGTCCCTGTCAGCAAAGGTTATATTCTTTACCTCGGGAACCCATTTCATGAGGTTCTCGCTCAGGAACTTCTTAAGGAAGTCGTTCATTCGCTTTTCCGTCTCTATCGTAAGGATCTCGCCGTCGAGAGTGGCGTCGCACTTCACGGTGTAATATGAGAGCAGCGCTCGGGACTTCTCGAGCGTGTCCGTTATGTGGCGCACCAGCTTCACTTTGTATCTGAGGTGCCTGCCTGCCAGAGGATGGTTGAAGTCCACGCGCACGCGGCCTCCTGCTACCGAGAGAATCTTGGTCTGCATGCCGTCTATGTCCACGAACATCCCTGGGGCAGGGCTTATCTTCTCCTTGATGAATTTTGACATGGAGACTATGCGGATGAGGTGCATGTCCCTGCCGCCGAAGGCGTCTTCCGGCGCGAGCTCGAACTCCTTCTCCTGCCCGGGCTCCATATGCTCGAGGTTCTTCTCTACACCAGGGACTGCCATGCTCGAGCCGATTATCACCAGGCTGGGCTTGTACCTGTGCTTGGGGTCGTGTATCCCCTCCTTCCTTGCAGTGTCCTCGTCAGTCAGGTCGAAGATCTCTCCCGTGTTAGCAATCCTGCCTACAAAATCCATCTCGACGAAATCTCCCTTTTTCATGGAATCACATTGTGGCGAGTATTTAAATTGTTTGGTTGCGCAGGTTTTTCTATTGAAGGATGATATATCTGATATCACAGCACTGGCCGCCCATTTTGAGGCTGTTTTCTTTCACAAAAAACCTTTCAAAGTCATTGTCATTATAATCGAATCCTGCTCCCCTCATCCTCTTCCGCAGCTCTTCTGGGGTCACGGCATTATACCAAACAGAATCGAGAACATCCTTGAGGAGAGCAATGCCTTTTTCTTGCCGGGATATGGCTTCATTCTTATGCACGTATCGGAGAATATCGTCAATAAAGAAATGATTAACAACCCTTGTGTTATAATCGATTCCCAGAAGTTCTCCCACTTCTCCTGTCTCTACTCTGAATCCTAGAGAAGAAGATACCTTCTCAAGGTGCCTGAAATTGACCTCACATTCGGTATGGGATTTCAAGGCTAACGTTTTTGGGTAATTGTTTCCTTTGGGCGCGTTCTCGGAAATAAAAGCAATTGCAGGTTTTATCCTTCCGAGTTCCTCGAGAAGCCCAAATGCTCCATAGTTGAAGATAAATTCATCTGGAGCATCATTCAAATCTATACCATAATCCCTTATCATGCGGATGGAATCCCTGTATATCCCAATGTCTTTTTCTGGAATTTGGTTTTGCAAGGACTTTGGACATGAAGTAATAAGGTCTTTGTCAAGTTTGATGTTAGTGAAATCGCCAGCAGCCTCATTGCATATCACTACGTTGAAAGCCCCTTCTTTAAATGGCAGCTTTATACCATCCCCTCTAACGAAAACCGGCTCAAAATCATCATCCTTGCATTCTCTTATTCCTGCAAGAAGATTTGAACAGATATCCAGAATCGCATATTTTGGTTCCTTTCCCTGATTTCTGAGGTAGCGGGACATCTCCTCACCGAGGTGGCCAAGGCCTGCGCCTATTTCGAGGATTACGGGTTTTTCAGGGAAGGATTCCTTTTCTGAAAGGATTTTTGCCAGATGGCCGCCGTAAGACATGCCGGATGATATCAACTCGTTGGGTTCTCTAAGCAGATGCGAAAGAGTCACCTCATCTGTCATGTATTCATCATAGGTCTTGTCGCCTGTGTGGTATTTATCTGTACTGAGAACTGTTATTGGCATATTTCCACCTATTCAGAAAATAGATATAAATCTTAAAAGGTAGTGGTCTTCCAAGTGGGCATGGCACTCAAACCACTTCCACGTTCCCACATTCCGTGTAAATCTCATAGCTGCTTGAATACTTCTGGAACGTCCCTGTGACGGAAACGTTGTCACCCTTCTGGATTCCAACCGTGCCCTTGTATTTTGAGCAAAATACCTTCAGTTCTTTTGCACCGTCTGTTATATAAAACTGCTGGTACTGGTAGCCCTTCTTGGAGGTGTAGTCCGAGAGCACCTTGCTCACCGTTCCGTGGACGGACACTGCCTTGTCAAGCGGGAGCTCCTGGAGGATTTGGGAGACGCTTCCCATATCTTCAGCAGCCAAGTCATCCTGGAACAGGCTTACGTAGACTGTCCTGCCTGTCAGGTATCCGCCCATCCATGCTATCGCGAGAATGCCTACCAGGAAGAGAGCGAGAATCCCGAGCCGCAGCAAATCCTTGTTAATGTTCATTTTCATTTATACCCCTCATATTCTTTATCGGAAGTCGGCAAAGCCGACTTCTTTCCAAATGTTCCCCTCATTTTCAGCCCGAAATTTTTAGGGTTCAAGTTTGTTATAAAACGCGGGTTGAATATCAAGATGAATGCGATTGACCAGGCAACTATTCCCCAGTTTGCTATCGCATTCGAGTACGTGGCAAGGTCAAGCGTGAAGAATGTCGGAAGAGGGTAGAGCCACATTATTCCTGTCGGGTTGAACGTGTCAATGAAAAGGTGGGACAGGAATCCTGCCCCGAAGCCTGCGCACATGTCCGGCTTTTTCGTGGCCATGTAAATGCCTATCAGGATTATGCCAAGGATTATAGACGTGTGGAGAAACCCCCTGTGGATGAACGGGAAGCCCGTGCCCATGCTGGTAAATACCACATCAGCGTCCGGGATAATGCCTGCTACCACAATCACTTTTGCGGGCAGCTTCAGGACGTAGCCGAGCGCGAGCGCGAAAAAGAAGTGGGTCTGTGCGAGCATATATTTTATTTGCAGGGATTGGGATAAAAGCTTATAAATATAACAGTGTTATGTTTCTTGAGATAGCATGAAAATCGAGAATTTTGGGGCAAGAGAATCCGGCTATGCGCTTATAGCTATATCGATAGTTCTTTTTTTCGTGATGCTTTCAGTAACAAATGAACTTAATTCATATCTCCATGAAAGCTGCAACCACCCTCTAGGAGAGATATGCCCGATGAACAGCGAGCTGCCAGTCCAGTCCTATGCGGGCTTTAGCCTTGATTTTGCAATAGGCGGTTTCGGAGTTTTTCTTGTGTACAAATCAAGGCAGGGCCGGAGAATAGAGTCCGAGAAAAATCACGATTTCGAAAGGAAGCTGAAGGAGCTTGACGGGGATGAGAAAAAAGTTTTCGAAACCATCGCGGGCTCGGACGGCGTGGTCTTCCAGAGCGACATAGTCGAGAAGACCCAGTTCCCGAAGGTGAAGGTAACGCGCATCCTTGACCGCATGGAGCACAAAGGGCTTGTGGAAAGAAGGCGCAGGGGAATGAGCAACATAGTTTTGATTAAGAAATGAGAGATTTGTTGCTAAATATTGCCTTCTGCTGCATAAAGCTTAAAAACCTTTCGCTGCACAAGGCTCGGGTACTTCCGATATGTATAAGCCACAAAAAGCCCCATGAAACTAGTTTCACACAAACGGGTATAAGCAGTTTCACCAGAGATTTCACATGAAAAAACTTGGCGGTGGGAAAATGGCGGAAAAGATTGAGAAAAGGAGGCTTGCCATAAAAGGCAT
>JBGPBG010000039.1:0-6842 GCA_041481105.1 Candidatus Aenigmatarchaeota archaeon | reverse complement strand
GGATGGTCTGGCCTGAAAGCGGCCCCCTCCTCCTGAGCCAGATTTTCTTCCCTGTTCTCTTGGAAATTTGCATGCCGTCCTTCGCAATCACATACTGGTCCGGGGATACGCATCCGCAGCATAAAGTCTCCCCCAGTCCCCACCATCCTTCCACGAGTATTTTACCCTCTCCGGAAACAGGCTCGGAGGTGAAGAGCGTTCCCGATAACTCGGAATCCGCCATCTTCTGCACGAGGACTGCAAGGGAGGCCCTTTCTATCCCGTGGATCTTCCTGTAAGCCAGCGCCTCGGGGCTGAAGAACGAAAGCCAGCAGTCCTTTATGCCTGCAAGTACTTGCCTGTAACCTATAAGGTTCAGGCACGCTTTCCCATGGCCCGCAAAACCCACCTTTTGCTCATTCGAACATACGATGGAAGGCCTCACTGAAACGAAGCAGTCCCCCCTTCCTGCCCTTATCAGATCCAGGGCCGCTCCGCCTGCGCTGCTCACGTCCTTCCCGAACGAGAGTTCGTTATACGCCCCTTTCAGATCCCTTATCAGGAAATCCGTCCCTGAGAATTTCGCGAACAGCTCCTTTACCTGATTAAAAGCCAAAACCGCGCTTTTCGGCTCCTCTTGGCTCACGTTCTCCAGGATTCTCGGAAGCAGCAGGCTGATTCCCGTGTCAGCCAGGAATTTCTCGAATGCATCTGCGGTGACCACAAACCCGGAAGGAACCTGAAATCCGGATTTCCTGAGGACACACAGGCTTGATGCTTTCATCCCCACTCCCGGGGTCTGAGCATCCACAGAATCAAGGTTTATAATATACATAATAATTCTATAGAAAGAAGATTTTAATGTGCGGGCGATAAAATGGAAAGAATAGAGGAAACCCTGGAAAAAGAAACAGAGAAGTGGCTCGCGAAGCTGGAGAAAGAGCGCAAGTCCCTTAGGATTGTTTCTGACTCCCCGAAACTCCGCGGAGTGATAAAGAACCTTGACGCGTACATAAGCGACACGCGCCATTTCCTTGAGAAGCAGGATTTTGTCCGCGCGTTCGAGGCCGTGATCTATGCGTGGGGCATCCTCGAGACATGCGAGCACTTGGGGCTGATTGAGAGAAAGAAATAATCACGGCGGCTTCAGCCCGATGGCATAAGCGTCCTGGAATGTTATCCCGCTCTCATCCCCACGGCAGCTTATGTCATACCTGACCTGTGTGGGCACATTTCCCTTGGCGTAAAGGATTTGGATGGACGCCCCGCTCATGTTCCCAACCTCGGTCCTCTTTACCAGCTTCACTGTGGCCAGATCGTTGTAAAATACAGAATTATAGTATGCTTTTACCGTGCAGGTTATGGGCTCTTCCAGATAGGTTGAATACAGGTAGAGCCATCCGCCGTCATAAAAGCTCTGGTTAGCCTGATAATTGTATATCTGATATATGTCATAATGCCTTGGCGGCGAAGGCGGGAGCAGGCTCCAGAACTGGGATTCAGGGTCCACGTTCTGGATGTACATCTTTACCTGGTAAGCGCCGTATGTTTTTACCGCTGCATAACCCTCATCAGTGTCACACATGCCGTTGCTGTTCTGGTCGAGACAGCAACCGCTTCCCTTCACTATATAAGGCGGATTGCATGCAATCTGCGTGGTGGCGCATCCGGAAACAAGAACTACAAGAAACAAAGCAGCAATCCCGAGCAGGGCAATTTTCATGGATAAGATTTGGTTTTGCGGTTTAAAAAAGCTTTGCTAGGGAAGGAAACAGCCTGAAACATATGGTTTTTTATTACTTTCCTTCAGTTACTTATTGGTGGAAAAATGGGAAATTATAAATTTGACATAAATTTCGATGATAAGATTTGCACCAAGATAGTCGAAAGCGGAGCTCCGGAACAGGATATGCGATTGCTTCTCGGACATAAAAATCATACCACATTCAAGGAAGAACTGGGAGGGAAGGGAATATTCCTCCACTATGTATTCCACAAATTTGGAAACAAGAAGGGTGAGATGAGCTTGGGCATCTCCAGCGATCCTGATGAGATGAACGGATATGACCAGAGCATAATAAGGGAGAATGCTTTACCGGCATTCATGAAAGAACGGTATATCAGGATAAAGAAATGTTATAAGAAGCTCAATCTTCCGGAGGAGATTAAAAAATACCTTGTTGTAAGGCCTGTGATACATGGTACCGCCCATCATAAAAACAATTATGGTTCCTATCCGAGCCCGAACAGGCTTGCTATCCAGTGAAGCCCGTAGAATCCCGCCCACGCTATCAGGATGTATTTTATCACTTTCCCGATGGCCATCGCAATAAAGAATTTCCACGGCTTGTACTTGGCCACTCCTGCCAGAATCCCCACAATATCCGTGGGTATCGGAGAGGCCGCTATAGCAAGAACAGCCACGAACATCCCCCTCTTCTCCGCGAATTTGCTCGCGCGATCCAGCCACTTCTTGTATCTCTTCTTGAACGCTTCCTGCCCCCCATAGCCCACAAGATAGCCGGTAAGCTCCCCGATTGCAGAGCCCAGCCCCGCAGAAAGCCCGAGAAGCCACTGATTGAGCACACCTCCCAAGAAAAAAGTCAAAGCGAATGCGGGGAGCGGGAAAAATATGGTTGCAGAGGCTATTATGTTAATGACAAAAACTCCAAAATATCCGTAAGCCTGCACAAAAGCGAGGGCCCACGCGGAGAACTGCGCGAGCCACAACTCAAGAGCCATATAGAATAATTATTTAGTATTATTAATATCAACGAACTCACGGTTTCTTATTCCATAAAGACCCATTCTAATCATGCTAAAGGTAAAAGAAATCCAGTGCAAGAGCATGCTCAGCCCCTGCGGGCTGGAGGAATTCTCGTACTCCATAAACCCCTACACAGGTTGCGGTCATGGCTGCGTTTACTGCTATGCAAGGTTCATGGGAAAATACTCGCACCAGGGAGGGCCCTGGGGCTCATTCGTGGACGTGAAGACAAACTCTCCTGAAATCGTCAGGAAGGACCTTTCAAAGAATTCTCCTGGCAGGATTTTCCTGAGCTCCGTGACTGATTGCTACCAGCCTCTCGAGCAGAAATATCAGCTCACCCGGAAAATCCTGGGAGCCATAAAGGATTATTCCTATCCCGTCTCCATCCTCACCAAATCCTCCCTTGTGCAGAGGGATTTGAAAATAATTTCCGGGATAAAGAACTGCGACCTGGGAATGACAATATGCTTTGCGGATGACAGGGACAGGAGGGCTTTTGAACCGAATGCTTCCCCTATAGAGGAGAGGCTGGGCACTCTCAAGCGCTTTTCTGATGCGGGCGTGAAGACGTATGTGTTCTTCGGCCCAATCATGCCTGGAATCTCGGACAAAAACCTTCCCGAACTTTTCAGTAAATTCTCAGAGGCAGGAGTTCCCGAGGTAATAGTGGACAGGCTTAACATAAAGTGCGGGAACCTTCCCCCAATTATGGCTGCAATAAAGGAGCACTATCCGGAGCTGCTCGGGAAATACCAGGAGCTTTTCCAGAGGGAAGGGGACAGTGCTTATTACAGGAAGCTCAAGCAGGAGATAGAAAGGATAGCGAAAGAAAACGGATTGCAGGTGGATTTCTGCTTTTGACTACAAATTGAATTCCCCGTAAACACATCTCAATCCCGACCCTGTATTCATTATTCCCAGCGGAACTGTTATGGACTCCATTCCTCTTCCCTGGAGATATTCTCTCTCTTCCGGATGGATGTAACCTGTGAAGCGCCTGCCGTCATGTATTATGGAATTTATTCCATTGCGTTTCTGTCCGAGCCTGGAGCTTTGATACTTCCTGATATCGTAGTTGTGCTTTTTCGCTATTTCTTCCAGCGTTTTTCTTGCTTTTGTAACCGTCTCAAAACTTCTATATTTATCGCAGAAGAGGTTTTCGCTTCCATATATCAGCTTGAGGGAGTCTATAATCTGGTAGTCGCAATCTATGTGACCGCTTTCTGACTGGACCAAATCGGGGACAAAGTATGCACGCTTTTCAAGACCCGCGTTATGCAGGATTCTCTCGAACTTCTCTTGGAATCGCTCGAAAGCGTCCGTAATAAGTATGAACTCGTCCCCGAAAACATAGCAGCCGCCTTCGGAGAGAGGCACATTCGGCTCTATGTCCTTCTGGTAGCCAAGCTTTCTCAGCATCTTCCTGAAAGGCTTCTTGTCGAGGCGGGGCTTGACGAACAGGGTGTTTCCCCATTCCGTCATGTTGTCCCTTCCCCAGACGCTGATGAATTTTTCGTCTGTCTTATAATTGATTGACTGGAAAGGCACTTCCAGGACATGGACATCGAGATAGCGGGAAATCGCCTCATCACTTACTTTGAAGCTTTCCGTTTTTTCATATGCCTTTTGTTGTTTGCCGCTCTTGGGATTTGTAAACTTCACCCTGAACAAGTTCTTGGCCATGATTTTAGATAGAAGAAAGTTTTATAACTCCAAGCACCCGTCCGTGCAGTGTTTGCTAGGGTTAGGCTAAAATTCTTTACGGTCAAATCATTATTATGTCTCCAATGGACCTTATCGAACTGGAGGAAAGGCGCATTATAGAGATTGACGCCTTGGAGGAGTTCTTGGAATCTTTCAGCCCGGTTGAAGGAGTTGAAGACAAAGTTCTCTATGCAAGCACGCCAACAAGAACCGGGAAAAGGTTTTTTGACGCGCTTAAAAAACACGGCGTCGCAAGCCTCGAGGAGCTGAACAGGAAAGACCCGGACATTTTTACCAATGAGATTTGGATTCCAAATCTTGTGAATGCAAGAGATTTTATACGCGAGCTGAAAATTAAAGGGCATGAAAGGGGATACAAATATGTGATAGATGCCAGCAAGCTCCATGTGAAGGACTGGACGCCCCAGCATTATATGACCCTCTGGAAACAGGTCATAGAAAAGCCTTATGTGAACCCCTTATGTTTCAATGATAATTATCACTATTCTCTTGGATCCGTGGAGGAATACCTCCAGGGGCTTATGTGCAAAAAGGATACTAGGCAAAGAGAAGGTTTCCTGCCTCTCAAGGTTCAGAATGAGCTCGAAAAGCTATCGGAAGCAATAAAGTATATTTATTCAGCGGGTGCGAATCCGCAAAAGTATATGGATTTCCACAGGGAAATCAGGAAATTCACCCCCAAATCCTATTTCCAATCTGCTTCGCGCTAATCACTCCAGCCCCTCCTCCGGCCAGTCCAGAATACCTTCCTTCAGGTTCAAAACTTTCTTGAACCCGTTCTTTTCGAGAATCGCCGCTGCGCGCACGCTGCGGTGCCCTGCCCTGCAGTAAACGAGGATGGGTTTGCCTTTTGGGATTTCTTCTAGCCTTTTCTCGAGCTCGCTCAGTGGAATGAGAATAGAATTCCTTATGCGGGACTGCGCATTCTCCTGGGGTGTTCTAACATCCAGAACAAGTACCTTGTTCGCCTTTATGAGCTTCAGGGCTTCTTCCGAAGAGAGAGATTTTACCATATTCCCACCTAAAACAGATTGGATTTGGTATTTTTAATGATATTCCCAAATTATTACCATGTCTGTGGAGACAAAAACCCTGGTAGTGAAGAGCAAAGCCGAGACAGACCTGATAGACATAACTTCAGAAATCCAGAAAATTGTTACCTCCTCAAAAATCAAGAGCGGGCTAGTGAACATTTTCGTGCAGGGCTCTACAGCTAGCGTGAGCACAATCGAGTTCGAGCCGAATCTTGTTCAGGATTTCAAGGACGCGATTGAGAGGCTTGTTCCTTCCAAAATAAAATACCGCCACACAGAGACTTGGGGCGATGACAATGGAAAGAGCCATGTGCGCGCCACCCTCATGGGCCCCTCTCTAACCGTGCCTTTCAAGGAGAAGAAGCTCCTCCTCGGCACGTGGCAGCAGATAGCGCTGTTCGACTTTGACGTGCCTGCCCGCTCGCGTGAGATTGTGGTGCAGATTGTGGGGGAATAGAGAAACCAAGAAAATCCTGCACAGGAACGGTTCTGATTTGTTTTTAATTAGCTTGCGCTAATTTAATTATGCAAAAGCTTTCAAGATTCCTCCCTTTGTATATCATAGTCTACTTCATAGTGGACTTCACCACAGGTTTTAACTGGGATTTCAATTACTGGATATCCGTAGGCGGTCCTGTTCTGGGAGCGGTTTTTTATTCTCTGACAGGCCTGCTCTTTTACTACCTGATTTACAAGAAAAAAATCACTGAGAGAACCCTGCTTCTGGTTACCGCCATTTACGGTCTCGTGCTTGAGACAGCTGTTTTCAGGAACTCCATCGTTCTCAATTTCCCGAATACAATATTAGGCGTGCCAATAGTAATAGCCGTATATGCCCTGATCGTGTTCTCCGCGAAATGGGCAGCGGAAAAATCCCTGAGAAAGAACATAAGGAAGCTGATGCCTTTGCTGGCAGTGTGGATAGTATTCGCCATTATTGCGTTTTTTATGAATCCCCACAAAACTTAACCATTCAGGTAAGCTGCAAATCATTCAAGATGTTCGGGGCCCTAAAGCCAAAGTAGCTGCAATATTATGTGGCAGACAATGACGGCTGTTATGCTGAAAGGCAGGCTTATCCTCAAGTAATCCTTGAGCTTAATCTTATAGCCGCGCTTCTCGAGCATTCCGCACGCGAACACATTCGCAGTTGCCCCTATAGGCGTTATGTTCCCGCCTATACCCGTCCCTATCAGCATCCCGAACAGCAGGGGGAACGGATTGATATTCATCAGGGCAGCAAGCTGGTTGCAGACAGGTATCATAAGGACAGTATAGGGAACGTTGTCCATGAAGGAGGAGGCTGCCACGGAAACCCATATTATTATCGCGAG
>JBGPBG010000038.1:0-7143 GCA_041481105.1 Candidatus Aenigmatarchaeota archaeon | reverse complement strand
CCCTTCATACATATAATATGGCTGCAGAGGTTTAAAAACCCGCTGCATTGGAAAGGATTCAGCTTCGCCGCCTTCCAATAGAACCAGCATAGATGAGCTTTTAATTAATATCGTCCAAACCATAATGTATAATATGGTTAGGATAGACTCCCTCAAGTTCGGGGAGATAAGGATAGACGGGAAGGACTATTATTCTGACGTGGTTGTGTGGTGGGACGGGAAGATAGAGCTTGTTGTGAAAACCCACCAGTTCGGGATGAGCGAGCTGCTGAACCTGCTCAAGAAGAAGCCTGAAATGATAGTTCTGGGAACGGGCATAGAAGGCTGCGTGGAGATTCTGGAGGAGGTCGAGCAGGAGGCGGAAAACAGGGAACTGATGCTGTTTGTGGAAAATTCCAGGAACGCGATTGAGGTTTTCAATGGCCTGGTCAGCGAGGGGAAGAAGGCTGTGGCTTTCATCCACGTCACTTTGTAGGCGATTTTATGATATGGGTTCTGAGGCTTGGCCACAGGATTGAGAGGGATAAGAGGCTGAGCACGCACTGTGGGTTAGTAGCCCGCGCGTTTGGCGCCCAGAAGCTTGTTTATACAGGCCAGAAGGATAGGGGCCTGGAGGAATCCATAAACTCCGTGACAAAGGGATGGGGAGGTCCTTTCGAGATTGAACACTCGGAAAGCGCGAGGAAGCTCATAAAGGACTGGAAAGGGAAGAGCGTCCACCTTACGGTATACGGAATCCCTGTTCAGGAGAAAATCCGGACCTTCCGCAAGATCAGGAACCTGCTGATAGTTATAGGAGGGGAGAAGGTCCCGCCGGAAGTCTACCAGGACTGCGACTGGAACATCTCTGTCACGGGCCAGCCCCATTCAGAGGTGGCTGCCCTGGCGATATTCCTTCACGAGTATTTCGGGGGGAAGGAATTAGAGAAGAAGTTCAGAAAATCCCAGAAAAGGGTTGTTCCCCAGGAGAGGGGGAAGAGGGTTGTCAGTAATATGTGAGAAACTCCAGCGCTCCATTGTATGTAAATGTCTCTTTTGTTTTCCCCAATATAATTCTTACATCTCTTCCAACAAGGAACTTATTATCCTTGTATTCATAAACATCGACTCCAAATGGTTTTCTTTTCTTCACGAAGTGTTTTTGTTCTAAAAGCTTGCATATCTCGCTATATTTTTCATTTAACTCTATGAAAGAATCATAGCTCATTTCTTCATTGTGTTTCCCATGTATGAATATTATACTGTTTTCTCCGAGAACAGCCTTCCTTTTCCCGTTTGTTACAATTGTAGCGTCTTCCGTTTTCTTGAGGCCAGCAATTTCCAGATAGTTAAAAGCGGTTTTGTATTTCTGGTCAAATATTTTCTTCAGAATGTCCATACTTCCCTCTAGTAGCATAAATAGCATGACAGAAAGCTTTAAAAGCTGAATTGTGACACAAAAAGCCTTAAATTCATGCGAAATAATTTTACGCATGGAAAGGGAATTAAAAATCTGCATGAATTTTGGATTCAAGGAGAAGCTGGAACCGGATGAGTTCTCTGTTCTGTCAAGCGATTTATCTGAACCTTCGGCATATGGAAGCCATTTGTTCAGGGGGAAGAGATGTTACGCTAAAGGCAGATGTGATTTTTTGGTTACAGAAGGGAAAATCTCCATGACAGACCTTCAAGCCATGAGAGCATGTGAAAAATACATTTAGTTACTTGCCAGCAGCACGACCCTGCTCTCTTTCTGCTCATCCTTGTGCATATATCCAGATTCCTTAGAAATCTGTTCAGCGAATGCCTTCACTTCCTCATGTGTGGGCATGGTGTCCCTGGGCAGTCGCTTCTGGGACTCTCCCACGTGCACGTAGCCTTTCGCTTCCACGAAATCTGCCCCTGACTTCCCTATGAGCTTTGCATACTTCTTGGGGGAGCGCATGTTCCAGCCCTTCACGAGGGTGAGGCGTAGGACTTTCCTGCAGGAGAATGAGGGCATGAGCTCCAGGCTCTTGTTAAGCCGCTCCCAGAAATCCTTGAGGGATGGCTGATCTATCTTCCTGTAAGAATCCCTGTCAGGTGCGTCTAGCGAGACATAAAGGTTCGTGGGTTCTGCAATCTTCCCGAGGGCTTCCGGGAACTGGCCGTTCGTGACAAGGAATGTGGAGAATTTTCTTTTGTGGAATTCCTCAATAAGCTGGGAGAGCTTGGGATAAAGAGTGGGCTCGCCAACAAGCGATATAGCTGCATTATTCGGGTTTTGGGCCTCCTTCCATTTCTTCAGGTTCACGCCTGAGAAACCCTTGAATCCTGATATGAGCTGGCGCTGGCCTTTTATGCAGCCCTCTATTATTTCTTCCGGGCTGTCTATTTTCTGGACTTTCACTTTTGTTTTCTCTATTACCCTCCAGCAATAGAGACAGGACTGATTACAAATAATCCAAGGAGTCATCTGCATGCAGCGGTGGGATTCAATCCCGTAGAATTTCTGCTTGTAGCAGACTCCAGAGTCACGCATGGATTTCCTGAGCCAGAAGCACAGTTTCACAGCTGAATGGTTTCCAACAACCTTGTAGTGCTGGTGCTCTAATTCTTTTTTCAGTTTTGGAGGAATCATTTGAACACCTCTCCCGTTTCCTCTGACCAGAAAAGCAGGTCCATCTCCTCCATGGGAATCCTCACTTTCCTGGAGAATTCACTCATTTGCTGCTCTATCTCCCTGTATTTCTTTGGTGTGAGGGATTTTGGAATCTCCTTTATCGCCCCGTGCTTCTTGAGGTTCTTGAGGATGTGCCTGTCCAGGATCGCGATATCCTTCCCGAAGCCTATGTTGCGTAGGAAGTGCGAGGCCTCCTTGTATCCTATTCCTTTCAGATTGGAGACAAGCCACTCCCTCATTTCGTAGGGGGTTCCCTTCTCCAGCAGTTTCTTCTTTATGGAAAGCCTCCCCTTCTCCGTGAAAAGGTTCCGCGCGTGGAGGATGTAGCCGGACTTGTTGTTGTGGAAGCGCACCTTTCTGTGGAGCGTTCTCTTGATATCATCCTGGGAGCCTGCATAAAGCAGGCCTGAATCCTGCAGCATGGAAACTGCAAGCCAGCATGACTGTGCCTTGGACTGGGGAGTGCAGAAGCAGAACGCCAGCTCTGAGAATATGCGCTCATCCGGTTCGCTCCACACACCCTGGAATTCCAGAAGCCTCTGCCTTATCTGCCTCTTCCGAGAGTCGTAGGATTTTTTGATGTTCATGGTGTCACTTATTGGGTTTCAAATTCTTATTAGGATAATCACAAAGCCTGACAATCGGGCACTTCCAGCACAGCGGCTTTCGCGGCTGGCATATCCTCTGGCCGAACTTCACGAAAAGATCATTGAAGTCCACCCAATATTTCCTGGGTATTGTCTTCACGAGCTCGCTCTCTGTCTGCTCGGGGGTTCTGGTCTTCACCAGGCCTGTCCTGTTCGAGACCCTGTGCACATGTGTGTCCACAGGGATTGCGGGAAGCCTATACGCATAAACCAGGACACAATTCGCGGTCTTCCTTCCCACCCCCGGAAGGCTTATCAGCTCCCCAAAATCATGCGGGACCTTTCCCTTATGCTTTTCAACAAGTATTTTGCTTATCTCCTTCACGCGCCTGGCCTTCACCTTGTAGAAGCCGCTCGGCTTTATGAGCCTCTCAATATCTTTGACGCGAGCGAGGGAAAGCTGCTTTGCATTCCTGTATCTTGAGAATAACCGCTCCGAAGCTTTCTCAGTGTTCTCGTCCCGCGTGCGCTGGGAAAGGACTGTGGAAATGAGGACCTGGAAGGGGTTCTCCCTCTCAACAGTCACTTTTGTTTGGCCTAGTTCCTTTTTAATCAAACGAATAATCCTGATTACTTCGGGTTTTGTTTTCCCTTTCATGATTTGAATTCGAAAGCCGGAATAAATGCTTAAAATTTGGCTGCCTTTTTTACCCTTCTGTATTCCCTTGATTTCGGATCAATGATGAGGTATTCCGGAGTCGGCCCAAAAATTATTTTTTGTATGTCTGATCCGCTAACCTTATATACAGAGTATAGATTGAGGTCTATTGGGGGCGGTTCATGCTCTTCTTTAAACTTTTTAGTTTTTACCTTTGGATCTTCTGACAATGCTATAAGTTTGACTGGATATTTCTTACTCAAAGAATCACCTTACTCTTCCACTCGAGGCGCGAGTATGAAGCTCAGGTGCGCCTTGTCAACCGCGTTGAACTCGAGCCTCATTGGATAATCGTTGCCGAATTCCAGCACTGCATGCTTCGAGAGCTTTGCTGCCTTCACCATCTTCTTGAGGTATTCAAGTGGGTAGCGTGCGCGGAGGCTGCTTGTCGCATGGAGCTTGAGCATGGCCGAATCTTTCTTTGTCATTTCCAGCTCTGTTGAAGAGACATCTCCTTTGGAATAGATCCTGAAGAACTCGGGTGTCGCCTCAAAAATCACGGAGTCCCCGACTATCTCAGCGTCAGCAATCCCGTCCTCTATAACTCCTGACTCTATCTCCACCCTTCCGGTAAAGTTGAGCTGGTCTATCGGAGGCTTCTCGTCCTTTATGTCAAGGAGGGGTATCTCGAAAACGCGCTTTCCATTGCCCTCCACAGTCACCTTGAGCCTGGTGTTGTCTTTCGCCAGCTCAAGAGTCACTTGTTCCGAGCCTTTTATCCTTTTTATCACATTCACGAAGTTTGCGAGATTCAGGCCCATTGATGTCTCTCCGGTGACGCTGAATTTCTCGAAGGCTGTGGACGGGAGACGGAAATCCACCACAGAGACCATGGTCCTGTCGGGAGCGAGAAGGCTTATACCGTTATTGTCCACCTTGAATACTCCCTCGTCTATTATCTCCGCTATGATTGGAATCGTGTTTTTCAGCAGCTCCACATCAGTTAGCACAATCTTGAACATACAACACCTCCGATTTTTAGACTGAATTATCAGTATGAAGACAGTTAACATTAAGTTGATAGTTGATAAATTTATAAGCTGTTGATCTCGCGAAGCCTCTTCAGCAGTTCTGTGCTTATCCCGCTCATGTCCTGGAGTATTTCACCCTGCAGCTCGAATCCCTGCTCAAGCGGAATAACCCGTCCGAAAACCCTCACCATCTGGTCTGTCTCTATCTCTACCGGGTTGTCAAACCCTATGGTTATCTTGCCTGTTCCGTCGTCAAGGATTATGCTGTCCTCCTGCTTGTCAATCACGGTTCCTATCAGGCTCACGCGCATGTCCTCTGCCATTATCTCCGAGATCCGCCTTTCCACGGAGGGAATCCTCCTCTTTACAAAACCCTCACGGGGCTCTATGAAATCCTTGAGCTCAGCCATAATCGCACCAATTAAATATATATCCTAAACTCTTATGATTTATAAATCGAACGTCGAAAAGTTAGTTGCTCGCCTGTAAAGGCGAGTTTCAAAGGGGTTTTCATGGAAAGGACGTACACGCATGACTTGCAGGAAGGGGAAAAATCCCTGGTCAAGGGGTGGGTTTCCAGCATAAGAGACCTCGGCGGACTCAAGTTCTTGATTCTCAGGGACAGGGAGGGTTTGGTCCAGATTACCATCAAGAAGGCGGAATCCAAGAAGCTCCTCGAGACAGCCTCCTCGCTCGTGAGGGAGGACTGCATATCCGTTATAGGAATGGTTAAGAACTCACCACAGGCTCCTGGAGGGAAGGAGATTATACCTGATTCACTGGAAATCGTGAGCAAAGCCAAGACCCCTCTCCCAATAGAGACGTCTGAAAAAATAATCACAGGCCTGGACAAGCGCTTTGATTTCAGGTTCATGGATGTGCGCAACCCTAAGGTCCGGGCCATATTCAGGGTGAAAGACATGTCCCTCACGAAAATGAGGGAGTATTTCGAGAGTAATGGTTTTGTAGAAGTGCATACTCCGATTATCCAGGCAGCAGGGGCAGAGGGCGGGGCCACAATGTTCCCTATGGTATACTACCAGAAGGAGGCCTTCCTGAGGCAGTCTCCCCAGCTCTACAAGCAGATGCTCATGGCCTCAAGCCTTGACAGGATTTATGAGATAGGCTCTGTCTTCAGGGCCGAGAAGTTCCATACACGCAGGCACGTCTCAGAATACCTTTCGGTGGATATGGAGATGGCATGGATAGATTCTGAGGAGGACGTGCTCAAGATAGCAGAGGGGCTTGTGGAATACACTCTTAAAGGCCTAAAGAAAGACTGCAAAAAAGAGCTGGAGATATTCGGGGCGAATGTTAAGATACCTGAACTTCCTTTCAAGCGCCTGACTTACAGTGATGTGATAGATATACTTGTAAAACACGGAATCAAGAAGGAGTGGGGAGATGACCTGGATGACCCGGATGAGAAGCTGCTCGGCCAGATAATGGAGAAGAAAGGCCATGAGTGGTACTTCATAACCAAATACCCGGCGAAAATCAAGCCCTTTTACATAATGATGGAAGGGAAAGTTTCGAGTGGAATGGATTTGGACTGCAGTGGCCTTGAAATAGCTTCAGGAGGCCAGAGGGAGCACAGGTATGAGGAGCTTGTAAAGGTCATGAAGCAGAAGGGCCTTGACCCGCACAAGTTCGAATTCTACCTCTCAGCCTTCCAGTACGGGATGCCCCCGCACGGGGGGTTCGGGCTTGGCTCCGAGAGGCTTGTCCAGCAGGTTCTTGGGGTGGAGAACATAAAGGAGATTATCCTTTTCCCCCGCACACCGGAGAGATTGGTTCCTTAGAATGGCTTATAGCACAGAAGTTGGCTTGTTCACATTGGGCGCGGTTTGTGAAGACTGCATTGTAAAGGGCTTCATTCTCTTTCTTTTCCTAAGGAGTACTGCTCCTCCTGCTATCACGATCCCTGTGACAACTATTATAAGCCAGCCCCAGTCGGCTATTATCACACCAAAGGATGGGCCTTCTCCCGTGCACCTCTTGTCCTCGCAGCCTATGGAACAGGTCTGCAAAGTTACCCAATTGTCTCCGGCATTGCTGCACTGCTGGAGGTCCATTCCTGAGCATCTCCTCTCTCCTGGATTGCATATCTTGACAAAGCCCGGGCCTGCAGGCCCTTCAGGAGGCGCTGCTGCCGTTTCCACGCTTTCTGCATAAACCTCTGTCTGGAACTGGTCAATAAGGGTGGTGTTGACCTCCTTCTTTATG
>JBGPBG010000037.1:0-7158 GCA_041481105.1 Candidatus Aenigmatarchaeota archaeon | reverse complement strand
TTATCACATCTTTCTTTACTTCATCATTTGCGATAAGAGCTATACAAGGCGTTCCATTATGTATAAGGGCTAAGGGCCCATGTTTCATCTCCCCTCCTGCAAATCCCTCCGCATGTATGCGGCTCACTTCCTGTATTTTTATCGCGGACTCCAGCGCCATCGGATAGTTCAGGGACCTCCCGATTATGTATATGTTTTCACATCTGCAGATTTTGTCTGCCAGCCCCTTTATGTGCTCCTCATATCTTGGATTGAGCATGTCATTCACTTCCGAAGCAGTGTCCATAAGAAGGCGTTTACCCTCTTCAAGTTTTCCTGCTGAGGCGTAAGCGAGCAGTGTAACAAGAGCGAGTTGGGATGTGGTAGCTTTTGTGGAAGCCACTGCTTTTTCCGGCCCCGCGTTTATCAGGAATGTGTGGTCGGACACGCGATCAAGGGTGGAGCCCATCACGTTCACGAGAGATATCACCTTCACTCCCTCTTTCTTCGCAACCTCCACTGCCTCGAGCACGTCCGCTGTCTCCCCGCTCTGGGAGATCGTGATCATGAGCGTGCTGGGCTTCAGGAAATGGTGATAGTTCGGGAATTCGGAGCCGAAGCAGAAATTCACGTGTTTCTTCGCGACCTTTGAGAAAATGTATTCGCCTGTGAGGCAAACCTTCCCCGCTGTTCCGCACCCTATGAAAAAGGTCCCGAAAGCGCGGTTTATCTCGTCGGCTATCCTCTGTATCTCCTTCTCGTCCTGGTTTATCGCCCTCGTTATCGTCTCCTTCTGCTCCATTATCTCCTTTATCATGAAGTGTGCATAGTCACCCTTCTTGGCCTGCTCTGCATCCCATTCTATCGTGACTATTCTTTTGTGAATCTCCTTTCCGTTCTGGAGGCTGTAGAATTTTATCCCATTCCTGCGAATCACGGCCATCTCGTTGTCATCCAGGTACATGACATTCCTGGTGCGGTCAAGGAATGCGGGTATGTCCGACGCGACGAAGTTCTCACCTTCACCAACCCCTATAATAAGCGGTGATCCTCTCCTTACAGCAACAAGCTCGTCCGAGCCTTTCTCCATTGCAACAATGCCATAGCGGCCTTCTATCCTTTCGACGGCTTTTTTCACTGCATTCTCGAAGCCGGATTCCATGTTCTCCTCGATAATGTGCGCAATTGTCTCCGTGTCCGTCTGGGAGCGGAAGTGGTGGCCTCTCTCCATCAGCTCTTTCTTGAGTGCCTGGTAGTTCTCCACAATCCCATTGTGCACAAGGACTATCTGATTCTTGCAGTCTGCATGTGGGTGTGCGTTCTCCCTTGTCACGCCGCCGTGCGTTGCCCATCTCGTGTGGCCCAAACCCACATTCCCCTTGAGCCTGAGAAAACCAGAACTTTCGCTTATCTTTCCCGGATTCTTCTCTATGTCTATGCTGAGCAGTCCATTGCCGCTTGTGGCGAAACCGAAGGAATCGTACCCCCTGTATTCCAGCTTCTTGAGGGAATCAAATAGAATAGGTGCCGCTTCATGCTTACCTACATATCCTATTATGCCGCACATGAAAAGAATAGGTCCCGCCCAATATAAACGCTTTATTGAGAATTCTGTTTTAATCGTCACTGTTCCCGAAGGAAAGCTTTATAAAGGATATTATAATAATTTTTATAATATTATAATAATTGTGGTAACATGGATAAGCATTTCCTGTTGAGTTCAGGCAAGAAGCAGACTGCAATACCCATATCGCTTATCCAGAATCCTGAAGACCTGAAGAACCTCACAAGCGCGCTTGGATGGAAGATACTCCAGGAGCTTGCAGAGCCCGGCTGCCCCATGGATATCGCGAAGAGACTCCACGTGCATGAGCAGAAGGTCTACTATTACATAAACAAGTTCAAGGCCGCGAAGCTCATACGGGAGATAAAGAGGGAGAGGCGACACGGGACTGTTGCGGTGTTCTACCAGACGAAGGATTATGCCTTCGGTTTCAGGATGGCAAAGACTCCTGAAAAAGAAACCCTGTCCATAGCCTCCCCGAAGCACAGCAAGCTCATGGAACCTTTCGTGTCCCAAGGAAAGCTTAACGCAAAGATCATAGTGGGCTCTCCTGACCCGCACGGCCCGTGGAAGGCACGCGCCTCGGACTCGTGCTGCGCGATAGATTTCGCGCTTTTCCTGGGAGCCTTCACTGACGGGACCGCAAGCCCCAATTACAGGCTAGACACAGAGATTCGCGAGAGAGACCTGAAGGGGAATCTGATTCTGATAGGCGGCCCCACGGCAAACATGATTACAAATAAGCTGAACCCGAAGCTTCCTGTTTTCATAGACATGAAGCACGATGTTAAGATATTCTCAACCCTTTCCAGGAAAGCTTACGGAGAGGATGAGAACGGGCTTATTGTGTCCGTCCAGAATCCCTGGGACAGGAAAGCGCGCATACTCGTGGTCGCTGGAAAGCGCTTCCAAGGCACGCGCGCCGCCATAATCGCTCTGATAACGAAGGCGGAGAAGGTTTTTGCCGGCAACAAATATGACAAGAATGTCATGGCGAAAGTCGTGCGGGGCTATGACATGGACGGGGACGGGATAATAGACAGCGCGGAGATTCTGGAGTGAGCTGTGTATTCAATTTGTGTCAGTATGGGTAATTCCTTGTACGAAGCAGTTCCTCCATTGCTATTTGGTCAACCTTTAAAGCAAGCTTTTCTTTGCCATTAAAATCTATCCACAACAACTCTTCTGCTTCATTGCAGCTTACCTCGCCTGCCCATGAATTAATCATAAAAAAATAGATTTTAGAAATATGGTCTGGATACTCATTCTTTAGTGTGCACACAAATTTGTAATCTTTTGGTATAATTGATAGTTCTTCCTTTGCCTCTCTTAACATAGCCTTTTCTATTTGTTCACCGGCTTCTACTTTGCCAACGGGTATAACTAATGCCCCTGGTAATACCTTCTTGGTTTGCTTGCGCCTTTCGGCTAAAAATTCATTTTGTTTTACTAGAATAAAGGCAACAACTTCTTGGAAATACATACAATTCATATTATCAGGGAGACATTTAAAAACCAAGAAAATCTCTCAGCTCATAAAGAGAATGTATTTTGAGTGAAGGCGTCTCCTTTATCAGGTCGTGCTCGCCTCTGTCAATGAGCACGTCAAAGACGTTGGCATTCTTGGCGGCAAGTATGTCTTCGTCTCCATTGCCTACAAAAATCGCCTCTTCATTGCTTATGCCAAGGATTTTCAGGCACTCGAGAATCCCATGCGGATCGGGCTTCTCTTTTATCCCCTCGGAAACATGTGTTCTTATGACAGCATCAAAGCTGTCCTTTCCAAAAATCTCCGTGGCAAGGGAAATTGTGTATCTCGGGGACCCTGTTACAATCCCTATTTTGAGCCCCTCTTGCTTCAACTCTGATATAAAATTTGTATCAGAATATGCTTTCGTGTGCTGTTTTCTTAAATCCAGAATATCGTACTTTCTGAACACTTCCCAGAAGATTTCCGGATTTTCTATTTTCAGGATTTTCTTGACTAGTTCCTCCCTCTTGTGGCTGAACCAGAAATTGCGAATTTCCTCGTCAGAAATTTTTACTCCAAAATCTTGGAATGCCTGGCTCACTATTTTGCTTATGCACTCAAAGGTAGTGTGAATAAGCGTTCCCTCAAGGTCAAAAATCGCTGCCTTATATCTCATAGCAGTAATATTGCATCCGGCTTATAAAAATTCCTTCTATACCAATGGTATGTTCGATGTGGACATCCGCTATAAGGAAGGCACGGACAAAGAGAACTGCAGAGAGATAATTCTGATTGCCGCGGGTTATGACTGGATTGGCGTTAACCATGACCGTGAAGGAGACTTCTCCCTCATGATGGGAGACAAGAATCTGGACGGATTCTGTGAAGAGCTCAAGAAGCTGGATTTCGTAGAAAGTGTGAAACTCAGGAAATACTGATCATCGCTTGATATTCACATATTCCGCCCTGTTCCTCTCCCCGTCAAACAGGAGCAGCCGCTGATTCGGCTTCCCGAATCCTGTTATGAGCTTTATGGCTTCCATTGCCTGGAGCGAGCCTATGAATCCCGGGGCAGGGCCGAGAACAGGAATCTTTCCTTTTGGCGGCACTTTGTTCCTGAAAATCTTCCGCAGGTAGCCGCTCCCTTTCAGAAGCGTGATCTGCTGGCCGGACAAGCCGTGGATGGAGCCGTGCACCAAAGGCTTTCCAAGCTTCTGGCATGCATCGCTCAGGACAAGCCGCGTTTCAAGGTTGTCAAGGCAGTCCAGAATGACATCGCAATCGCGGATTATTTGAGCGCAGTTTTTCTCCGTGATTCTTTCTTTAACTGCTTCTATTTTTGTTTCAGGGTTAAGGGATTCCAGCCGATTCTTGAGACACAAAACCTTTGGCTTGCCCAAATCTGAATGAGAGAAGAACTGGCGATTGAGATTCGAGAGTTCCACATTATCTGAATCTATCATCTTGAGGAATCCAACTCCTGCCATGGCAAGGTACTGTGCTGTTACTGAGCCAAGACCCCCGCAGCCGACTATTGCTATCCGGGATTTTGCGAGCCTGCGCTGGCCGTTTCCAAGTAAAAGAATCTGTCTTTCGAATCGCGAATCGGACATGTTCAACCACCAAGCTTCACGGAAAGGATTTTGAGGGAATCATTCTCCAGGAGCGAATCCTGCTCCGTCACGACCTCACCGTTCTTCACCACTATCACGGTCTGGGGGTTTATTTTCATTCTCTTGAGCAAGGACTCGATAGTGCGGCCTTTTGGAATCTCCATGCTCTTGTGAGCGTTCTCCTTCTCAAGGAATACCTTTATTCTCATAAGTGCTCCGTGGAATTCAAATAGCGGACTTTCGGCTCTGAGCCGTGCTGGAGTTCTATGATATTTACAGCTGCGTTGTGCTGCTCTATCTCATGGACATTCGCCAATGGCCTTTTGGTCAGGATTGTTATGATGGTCCTGATAATGCCGCCATGCGACACCACGACAACCGTCTGGCTGCTGTGCTTCTTCCTTATCATTGCCAGGAATTTTTTCACCCTTTTCTGGAGGTCCATGTAATTCTCGCCGCCAGGAGGCCTGAAAAGATGGAATTCTATCCCTTCCTTCTCGCGTATCCTCCTGTACTCCTCATTGGGCATGCCGCCTAGCTTCCCGAACTTCCTTTCCCTGATAAGATTGCTGTATCTTATGGGGACCTTGTGGAATTTCGCGATTGCCTCTGTGGTTTGCCTGGCCCTCTTCATGCTGCTGGAATAGATGATGTCAACCGGCTCAGTTTTCAGGCGGGCTGCCACCTTTCGTGCCTGCTCCAGCCCCTTCCTGTTAAGGGGTATATCCGCCTCTCCCTGGACGCGGCCTGTTGCATTCCACTCCGTCTCTCCGTGCCTCACTAGAATGAGCTTCATACAGAAAAATAAAGAAACAGCTTATTAAAACTTTTATGCATACAAGTCCCATTTGCGGGACCGCCTCAAATCACGACGCCGTTCTGGAAGTCCTGGAACCCCTTCTCGGTTATTTCCCCCCGCGTGAGCTTCTTCTTCATAACGGAGGACATTTTCTTGTGTGTGTTCCTGCATCTTGTGCAGCAGAAGGCATAAACCCTTCCCGCGTTTTTGACTGTTAACCGCTTGCCGCACAGCACCATCCCGCACATCTTGCATACACCGCAAGAGATTGGGTCCAGGTTTTTTACCGCATGCTCATGGTTGCATATAAGGCATTTTGCCATTCTATCACCCTTAATTTCTTGAAGATATCATAAGTTTAAAAAGCATGTCCATAGCATTCGACGTTCGTTACACATTCTCATTTTTTCTTCGGCTTGTAGCGCTTCATGAGGAGGGAGTTGGAGACGACCGAGACGGAGCTGAAGGCCATTGTTCCGGCTGCTATAACAGGATTGAGCAGGAATCCTGTGAACGCGAAGAGGGCTCCTGCTGCTATGGGTATCCCTGCAGTGTTGTATATGAAGGCCCAGAACATGTTCTGCTTTATCTTGCCGATGGTGTAGCTGCTGAGCTCTATCGCCGTCACAACGTCGCGCACGTCATTCTTTATCAGCACTATGTCCCCTGTCTCGATAGCTATGTCAGTCCCCGAACCTATCGCGATCCCTATGTCAGCCTGGGCGAGCGCGGGCGCGTCATTTATCCCGTCACCCACCATGGCCACGACGTTGCCTTTCTTCTGGAGGGACTTTATCTTCGCTTCCTTCTCTCCGGGGAGAACCTCTGCAATCACATTGTCTATGCCCAGGCTTCTGGCCACTGCCTCGCCCGTCCTCCTGTTGTCTCCCGTGAGCATCACGACTTCCTTGCCCATCTTCTTCAGCATTTGTATGGCTTCTTTTGCGTTCTCCTTTGGCGTGTCCGCCACCGCAATTATGCCCGCTGTCTTGCTGTTCATGGATATTATGACCGCTGTCTTCCCCTGCTTCTCAAGGCCTGAAAGGGTTTTCTCAATCTGCTTTGTCTGTATTTTATTTTCCTGCATTAGGGCTCTGTTCCCGAGAAGTATTTTCTTGCCTGCGTAAGAGACGGACACACCCTTTCCGCTAATTGCCTTGAAGCCTTTTGCGTCAGGCACGCTTATCTTCTCGTGCTTGGCCTGCTTCATTATGGCGTCCGCAAGTGGGTGCTCTGAGCCTTTTTCTGCTATCGCCGCCATCCTCAGGACTTCCTTTTCGCTGGCGCCGCCGTAGGGGATTATGTCAGTGACCTCGGGCTTGCCTTTCGTAAGGGTGCCGGTCTTGTCAAAGACCACTGTCTTCACCTTGTGGGCTGTTTCCAGGGCAGCGCCGTTCTTTATGAGTATCCCGTTCTCTGCTCCCTTTCCTGTTCCGACCATTATGGCTGTTGGTGTGGCAAGCCCCAGGGCGCACGGGCATGCTATTATCAGGACGGAAATAAAGACTGTGAATGAGAACAGGAAAGGCGTCATGGATACGTACGTGGGAAAGTAGGGGGAGCCCGTAAGTATCACAGGGCCAAGGAAATACCATAAACCGAAGGATGCCAGCGCTATCAGTATCACGGCAGGAACAAAGTAAGAGGAGACAACGTCGGCAAGTCGCTGAATGGGGGCGCGGCTGCGCTGAGCTTCGCTCACCATGCGCACGATCTGAGCAAGAAGCGTTTC
>JBGPBG010000036.1:0-7186 GCA_041481105.1 Candidatus Aenigmatarchaeota archaeon | reverse complement strand
AATATTTATATGAAATTCGTTTCTTCGCAAGCCGTAGGCAAATTCCAGTGGCGCGCACTGGAGCTCACGGGAGTTTGCATAATAGTTTTTATACTCAGCCAAATCTTCCCGGATTTCTTCTACGGGAATCTTGTGCTCTCCCGCGATTCTGTCCTGTTCCAGCCCTGGACCCTCCTCACGAGCATATTCATGCACGCGAACTTCCTGCACCTTTACGGGAACATGTTCGCTTTGGCGGTTTTCGGGAGCCTGTTCGAGAAGCAGGCCGGCTCAAGGAACTTTCTCATCGTCTTCTTTGTGGGAGGGATTATGGCAGGTTTGGCAGGATTGGTTTTTTACGAATCACTTCTTGGAGCATCGGGAGCCATAATGGCTGTGCTGGGATGCTTCGCCATTTTCAGGCCCAGGTCCGTGGTGTTCGTGCTGGGAGTTCCAATGCCCGTGCTCGCGGCGCTTTTCGTGTGGGCAGGACTGGACCTCATGGGAGTTTTTTACCCGGATAATGTGGCGCATTTCTCGCATCTTGCGGGAATAGCATTCGGAGGGGTTTATGCCCTGTGGCTGAGAAGGCTTTATCCTGAACCGAAAAAGGAGAAGGAGAAGCCCGCCCTCTCGGACAAGGAGATTGAGGAGTGGGAAGAGAATTACATGCGATAAAAGTTATAAACTTTTGGTATTAAATTATGACATGCAAAAATCCAGTTTTCCCGAGGTTTACGGGTTTATAGAAGATTTGAAGCAAGAAGAATTGAGTGAGTATTGCCTGAATAAATGCAAAAGAAACCGGTGCTGCACAGATCTTAATCGTTTTACCCTCATTTTGGATAAAGAACGTATCGCATTGCTTTATGGGGATAAGCTAAGGGAGGAACATCCTGAAGAATCAAAGACCAGGAACGGACAGGAAAGAATCCTTCGCTCAAAAATAAATCAGCTGGTTTCGGAAGGGGCCTTGTTTAGAAGGAAAGACGGTTTGTTTTGGTATACGGGCCCCGTATGTCCGAGATATGATGAAGAAACAAAGAAATGCGAAGTCCATAAACACTATAAAAGGCCTGGTGAATGCGCCAGCTTTCCTCTATCTCTTGAAAAGGGGGAAGTGATAATGGACGGGAGGTGTGATTTTATCAAATCCGATTGGGGGGAAATATTTTCTACTTTAGACAAGAATTATCCCCAAGATTACGCTTCCATTAAAATTCGCTGCAGCAATAGTGATTCGGATTACTATTCTGACTATCACTGTTTGCCAAAGGACATAGAAGAGGTTCGGAAAGTTCTTGCACGAGCAGATGGCATGAAAATTTAGCAGGTTGTTTCTTGGAAAAAGCCAAACAGAACCAGAAAAATATGAAAAAGGAGCCCTTACCCACGAACATCGCGATAAGAGGCTCCCTTTCCTCTCCCCTCTCCCCTTAGCGGTAATTACTATATATGTATGGGGATATTTAAATACTTTTGTATTATAAAATATATAAATAGTCACAGGAACCTTTATTTCCTATGGAAAATTTGAATAGCATTTGCTTTGAAACCATTATCTAGAGGTCTTATCTCCAGAAAGAGAATTGCTTTTAAACCCATTCTTCTTATCTTAATCAGGTGATTTTTATGGCTTATGAGGCAAAAAACTTTGAGCATTTGATTGGAACTCCGGGTTTCAGTGAAGCCCTTCTGAAGAATCACTTCACGCTTTACCAAGGGTATGTGAACAACACTAACAAAATTCTGGATATGCTTGTAACCCTCGTGAAAGAGGGGAAAAGCTCAAGCCCGGAATTCGCGGAACTCAAGAGAAGGTTCGGATGGGAGTTTAACGGGATGCGCCTTCATGAATTTTATTTCTGGAATCTCGCGAAAGGAGGGAAGCCCCTGGACCATAACTCGGATTTGTACAGGAAAATCCTGCATGATTTCGGGTCATTCGAGAACTGGGAGAAGGATTTCAGGAGCGTGGGAGCCATGAGAGGAATTGGATGGGTTGTGCTTTATTATGAACCTTCTTCAGAGAAGCTTCTGAACGTGTGGATAAACGAGCATGATACAGGGCACCTCTCAGGAGCAATTCCTATCCTTGTGATGGACGTGTTCGAGCACGCGTACATGCTTGATTACGGCCTCAAGAGAGTGGATTATATAGAGGCGTTCTTTCGCGCAATCGACTGGAAGGCGTGCGCGGAGAGGTTCGGGAAGGTTTAGACCTTCGCCTCTTTGGGTATGCTGAGCGAGTATTTCCTGCTCAGTTCTTTTTGAAACTCATCTATTTGTCCCGAGCTTATTTCTTTTCTGTTCAGGGCAAACTGTTTTATCATTTCTACATCCTCTTCATCCATCTCTATCCCTGTGTATAGTGCCTGTAAATCTGACCTATAGAGTTTTTCTACGCGATATTTCGCCTGTTCCGAGCCGCATAAATAGAAATCTGACAGGTTCACCTGGCCCAAGCCCCTTATGCATGCCTCGGGGCCGAAATCCCCGAGCTCTATTATTATGCTGACCATCTTCCCACAACATTCATAAAGAGAAAAAGTTTTATATGCTCATTTCCGGGTTTTTCCGGGTTTGGATTTCAAGCCCTCCAAAATCCTCTCCACAATCTGCTTCTTGGAGAGAGAAGTGGTGTCTATCACAAGGTCGTAATGCTTCATGTCAGAAATGTCAATCCTGTAATACTTCTTGTACCTGAGCCTGTCGCTTTTCTCCCTTTCCACAAGCGCCCTTTCCGTCTCCTTGAGTGAGCGGAACTGCTCGAACTTCCTTTTTTCCCGGAACACTCTTTCTGCGCGGGTTTTGAGATTTGCATGCAAGTAGATTTTAAAAGAATTTGGGATGAAATGGAAACCCAGCCTTGAGTTAATCACGAAGTTGTCCTGCTTTTTCCCGAGCTCCTTCTGGAACCTGTCAGCTTCCTTGTCTGTCCAGTCATGAGTCTCCCCAAGCTTGTTCAGCTGCGCGAGCGTGAGGCCGTGCTTTCTTGCAATCTCCCTTCTCAGGCCACCTACAGAATAGCATTTGTACCTGAGCCTCTTAGCGAGAAGCTTTGAGATTGAGGATTTGCCTGAGCCTGCCTGGCCATGGATGGTTATTATCATATCCACATTATTGGGTGAGGGGGATTATAAAATCCTATTTGGGTACCTTTGCATATGCGTAAACTACATCGGGTGGGTCACAGATTTCCCCTTCCTTGTCCTGCCTGCAGGCGCTGATCTCAATCTTGTATATTGCGCCAGTTTCGAGCCCATAGAACTCGAAGGTTTTCATATCAGCCGGCTGCCTTGATACTTCCTTTCTTTCTTTGAAAGGGACCTTGCTGATGAAGGCTTTATAGAATTCGGCTCCAGGAGAACCTTTGTAAGGGATGCTTATGCAGCCGTCGTAATTCCTGAATTGCGCATGCGCTTCAGAAGCTGAAAACGCGAGTGCCACCCCAAACGGGATTAGAAATTTCGGGAGCCGCATAAGAACCAATTATAAATGGACACTAAGAAATTTAAGCGAAAGCGCGAGGCATTCAAACCATCTGCCCTATAATCATGGCCAGTACAAGCCCTGCCATGATACCGAACCCTATGGCGTGCGGGCTCCCGTATTTCTGGGCGGTTGGTATGAGCTCGTCCATGGTTATGTAGGTCATCACACCGCCCGCAAAGCCGAGCATGGCAGGAAGGACGCCTGGCATGAATGAAACGAAAGCCACCGCAATCACCGCTCCCAGAGGCTCAGCAAGGCCTGATGCCATAGTCACCCAGAATGTCTTCCTCTTGCTGCAGCCCGACGCGCACAGAGGGACTGCGACAGCCACGCCTTCCGGTATGTTGTGGAGGGCTATGGCTATCGCGAGCACAATCCCGAACGCGGGCATGGCAGCATATCCGGCTCCCACTATCATGCCTTCCGGGATGTTGTGTATTGTTATCCCGAGCGCCATGATTACACCTGCTGCCATAAGACCTGTATTCTTGCTTCCCTTTCTGGAGATGCCTTGCTCCCTGTGCACGAACTCGTGCGGGACGAGATAGTCTATAGCCAGGATGAAGAGCGCGCCTGCCATGAAGGATGCCACGGCAAGATAATAGCCGCTTAGCTCTATGGACTTCCCGAAAAGGTCCCTCACGCCTATTATTACCATGATTCCTGAGGACAGCCCGAGGCCGAAGCTGAGGGTTTTCTTGCTCACTTTCTTCAGGCTCACCACTATGAGGCCTCCAATCCCCGTGGCAAGGCCTGCGAAAACGCTCAGGAGGATGGCGGTGAGCATGATTATTATTTGTTTTCGGAGGATATATTACCTGACCATATCCGCCAGGTCTTCCAGCATCCTCAGAACTAGCTTCTCCTTTTCAGGATCTTCGAGAATGAGCGTGCCTTTTATGTCCAAAGCCATGGATTCCTTTATCATGTGCTTGAGCTGCATGTCAGAGGTCCTGAGGGGGATGTGCTTTATCTCTCCGGATGGGCCGTATGAGACTCCTGAGAACAGGAAATATGCATTGTTAACCCAGGCATGCCCGATCTCGTGCTTGAGCTTGGAGAGAATGCGCATGTAATCATTCTCCGTGCGCAGGGCGCCGTAGCCCCTTGCGTGCAGGTGTGCCCAGTTTATAATGGGTTCTGTTCCGTGCGTACGCTTGACGATATCTATCACGTCCTCCAGGCTGCCCACCTGCTCATTCCTTCCCGTGGTCTCCACCCCTATCTTTGCCTTCACCCTAAGATTGGTTGTGATTTCGTTTATCTTGTAGACCGCGAGTCTGAGCGCCTGTTCGTGGGGCATGCGGGAGTAGAAAGTGGGGTGTATGATGAACGACCTGCAGTCCATTATGGAGCATATGTTGCAGAACGTCTTCAGCTCCTCATCAGGCTGGTCCCCCAGGCTGGGGTGGTGGATCGCGAGCTCTATGTTAAACTTCTTGGCAAGCTCCTTTATCTTGAGTAGTTCGCCATAATAGTTCTTGTACAAATCCGTAGTGGTAAGAATCCCTGAGAAAAGCTCCTTGGGAAGGAGGAAAGCCCGCAGCCCTATCCTGTAGAGCTCCTTCAGGGATGCCAGGCACTGCTCCGTGGTCTTCACGGTAGGAATCCTGTGGATGCCATAGGCTACCCCTATGTTCATCCCCAGCCGCTCCTGTATCTTGAGGGCCTTCTTCCTAATAATCATGTCCATGGTCATTCTCTTCGACCTTGCCGTTGGTTATGGGAAGGCGACTCTTGTCGCCTTCATTCCGGTGTATACACCGCTTGGAGGTAAGCACAGCTGATGTGCGTTTGAGGGCGTCGCTGACGCCTTCTTTCTAGTCGAAGCCTACCTTCTACTTAGTGTATATATGGGTTTTGAAAAATAAAAAGAAATGCCACTCTTCAGTGGCGCTCCGCTCAGTTGAGGAAAGCCTGGTATTTGTCAGGTAGGGGTTCCCTTGCGTCTGATATCTCAGGCAGCAGCTTCCTCACCATTGCATCCGTCTGGCTCTCTATCACCGGCCTGGCGAATGTCCCGTATTTTTCCACGTATTTGCCTATTATGCCCAGCTTGTCCTGCGCATAGTGGAATATCTCATGCGCAGTCACCTGCTTGAGCTGCTCTTCGGTAAGATACGGGTTCAGCTTGAGCTTCCTGCTCTCTGTGTTGTAAAATCCAAGAATATAGCCTATCACGCGGCCGTTAGCATCCCTTAATTTGGTTTCGCTGTCTTCCATCTCCCCTATGTCAAGGTCCCTGTATTTCAGCTTCACCCCGCCCTGCTTCACAAGCTCCTTGTTAAGCGCGTGGAGTATCCTTCTCACATACTTGGAGGCCCTCCTTGAGGTGAGGGAGCCGTCCGTCCTGTGCTTGTGCACTCCCTCCAGCGCATCCTTCACGAGAGGGTCGTCATAATTCCTTTCTCCCACATAAATGAGGTCGCCTTTGTCAGAATGGGGATTGTCCAAGGAATCCACAACAGGATAGCCCCCGAGGGACAGCTTGCCGCCAGAAGCTGAGTATTTTTTCATGCTTTATCATGCCCCTGAAAGGTTATATATCTTGAGCAAAATGTTCGTCAAAAATAAAAAGAAAGGAAAAGAGAAAACCCTACTGGTTAAGCAGGGCATTCTCTATGTCCGAAGTGCTCATGTTCGCCACTGCCTGGTCAAGCTCGCTCTCCAGGGCTGCCGCTGCCTTGTCTTCCGCTGCCTTGTTTATTACTCCGCCTGTTGCCGGGCCCGAAGGTTGCTGCGTGCAGCCGCTTATGAAGACAACTGCCAGAACCGCTGCCACCACCAATAAAGCAATGAGTTTTTTCATGTTTTACGCTCCTGACTCATTTGAAGCGGCAGTGGAATTATCTACCTCTGCCACCACCGGCTGCGGCGTTGCGCACTTGGCCGGATAGTTTCTGCAGAACACCTGACACCCTGTCTTGTTGGAGTTCGCTGAGCAATAGCCCTCTATCCTTTCTGTGACCTTTGTGCACGCATCCGGGTAGTTGGAACAGAAGGTTGTGCATCTCGTTTCATTCTGGTTTCCTATGCAGTACATCGCCAGCTCTGCTGTCACTGTCCTGCACGCTACCGGGTGCTCCTTGCAGTATTCCTTGCACTGCTCCTTGTTAGGATCTTGTGTGCAGGCTGCCACGAGGTTTGCCGCAAGTTTCACGCAGCCTTTTGGATGCTCCCTGCAGTATTCCAAGCAATCCGTGTTGTTCGCGTTCTCGAGGCAGAACTCCGCAAGGTTCCTGACGACGTTCTTGCACTTGTCCGGATTGTTCTTGCAGAATTCTGTGCACTTCTCGTTGCCGGAGTCGGTTTCGCAAAAGTTCAACAGCTTCTTCTGTATGGCCATACATGTCGCGGTCTTCGGATGTTCGCTGCAGTATTTTGCGGACTGCTCTATGGCGTAGAGCCTGCAGTTCGTGTCTTCAGGGGCGCCTTTGCACCATCCCACCATGAAGTCTCTGCACCTGGAATCGTCCATGTTATTCTTCCTTATGCAGAAGGCCTTGAAAAGCGCCAGGCACCTCGTGTCTGTTGGGTTGCTCTCGCAGAAGCTCTCTATCGCTCCGCTGCAGTTCCCTGTCTCGTTGCAGTAGTCCCTTATCTTCTCCTTGAGCTCCGCCTTCTTTATCGCCCTCTGGGCCTGCAGGATGTGCACATTGTAAAGGGTCCCGTCCAGAGTGAGCGTTCCTGCCCATACCTCCGTGTCTCCCTT
>JBGPBG010000035.1:0-7210 GCA_041481105.1 Candidatus Aenigmatarchaeota archaeon | reverse complement strand
TCCAGCAAAAGTTTTGTCCAGAATCTCCTCCAGCCTGTCAGGCTTGCGGGGATCATAGTTTTTGCGGGGTTCCTTGTTTTCGCCCTGATAAATTTCAGGGGATTCCCGAACCCCACCGAGAACGTGCTCTCTGCCATTGGATTAAACCAGAGCGATATTGACAAGCTGGCAGGATACATAGATGCAGTCTCTCCCAACCAAACGGCTCCCATGCCCGAAGGATGCGTGGGCCCCCTGGAGCTTGTGCAGAATTTCCAGGAAGCCATACTCCAGAACTCCCTGCCGGTTTACGCTGACTCTGGAATTAAAAGCCTGATAGAATCCAATTCGAAGGAGACTGTGGAGCTCATGTACAGGATAGAGTACAAGCAGAAGGTTTACGCACTTGCCATAACCACTAAGCAGAGCATGTGCTCGGCGACAGGAACGACTTTCTGCGGCTGCATAAACCTCGGGACACCATAGGGTAAAGATTTTTATGAGATTGGTAACCTGCCCATTCTGCGATCACGAGATAAAGGTCAGGGAGAGCGTCGTGAAGTGCAGGAACTGCGGGGAGTGTTTTGAGATTGAGCCGGACGAGGAGGAATTCGTTTTCGGCATTGCTTCTGAATCTTGAAATATTTATAAACCCCAACCCTACAAATAATCAAAAACTTTAAAAACGTTGCTAATCAATAATCCATTAAAAGATTGAAGGCGGACTTCTAGCGCTCCGCCTTCCTTCATTGAAACGGGGGTGACAAATGTTTGGAAAATCCGAAGAGGAAGAAGAAGACATTTGGGCTGATGATGAAGATGATGATGAAGACGGCTCTGGAGACGACGAAGAAGAGGAAGAAGAAGAGGGGTTCTAACTGCCTGACTATGCCCTTTTGATTCCCAAAGTGCTTAATATATCTTGTGTTTTGTATCCCCTGAGGTGGGATTTTATCCTGACTATCTTTATCCCGAGATTCTCTATCTGCTTTTCCAAATCCTTTATTTCCTGGTCATAGCCCAAGGCTATAATACTTGGCTTCTCTTTCCGCACAACCTTCATGAAATCCTTCTCATCCCCAATCACAGCCTTGTCCACAATCCTGAGATTCTCTATAACCATCTTCCTGCCTTCAGCGGGCATGGTAAGGAATCCCTTGCTCCTTCGAACTGTTCTGTCATTGGCCACAACCACAACAAGATAGTTCCCCATCTCCTTGGCTTTTTTCAGGAAAAATATGTGCCCTGGATGGACTATATTGAAAGTCCCTCCTGCCAGAACCTTTTTCATAATTTTCTCCTCATAATTTTCAAGCCGTCCTTTATTATCTTTCTGTGGTCGAAAGCTATTTTGAGTTTTCTGATTTCCTGAACGGAGAAAAATTTCACATCGCTCACTTCCTCTGGCTGGGGCCTGAGCTTCCCTCCCTTTGGCGTGCACAAAAAAGCCAAAGCAATTACATGGCCTCTGGAATCCCTTTTAGGGTCGTCATAAACTCCTATGATTTTCTTTGGAGAAACTTCCAATCCTGTTTCCTCCAGTGCCTCTCTTTTTACAGCCTCCTTCAGGGTCTCTCCCCTCTCCACAAAGCCTCCAGGGATAGCCCAATAATCTTTGAAAGGTTCATTCCTCCTCTTCATAAGCAGGATTTTCTTATTTTTTATTACGACTGCATCAATGGCCAGATACGGAGTCTTTATGTCCATTTTTCATAAACTGTTTCTCCAGAATAAATTAGTATTCCTGGGTCTCCCAGTACTTGCCTTCCCTTAAAAGAGCCCACTGCCTCTCGATTATGGACTGTATTTCCATCGCCTGCTCGGGCCTTATGCGGTGGAACCTCCTCTGGATTTTCAGGTAGTTCTCTATGGGCTCGAGCTTCTGCAGCGGGAACGTTAGCGAGAACTTCCCTTTCTCTATCTCATAAAGCGGCCACGCGCCTGTCGTAACCGCAAGCCGTCCTGTCTCTATCGTGTTCGAGTGTTCGAATCCCCAGCCGGTGGGGCACGGACAGAGCAGGTCTATAAAAGTGGGGCCGTCCGCTTTGACGGCCTTCTGGAGCTTCTTCATGAAATCCATGGGATAAGAGACGCATGCCGTGGCTGCATAGGGAATCCCGTGCGCGGCCATTATCTTCACCATGGGTTTCCTCCTGAAGGGATTGCCCTCGGGTGTTGTGGTGGTATACGTTCCGAAGGACGTGGCACTTGACATCTGCACTCCTGTGTTTGAGAATGACTGATTGTTGTAGCACACATAAACGAATTTGTCCCCGCGCTCTGCAGCGCCTGAAAGTGACTGCAGACCAATGTCGTAAGTCGCACCATCACCAACATAGCATAGTATGTTTATGCCCTTCTTCCCCAGCTGCTTGAGAGCTGCCTGTATACCGCTTACAGCCGCCCCGGCATTCTCTATCGCCAGGTGTACCCAGGGAACTTTTGTGGTCATGTAAGGGTAAGTCACAAAGAGCGTCATGCATCCCGAGGAGTTTATGACAATCGTATTTTTCCCAAGTGCTTTCAGGCTGAGCTTCAGCCCCAAATCGGCAGGGCATCCTGCGCAGAGGGAGCCTCCTCCAACCACTAGCTCCTCGTTCGGGACATCTTTAATAGAAGCGATTTCCTTCATGAGAATTAATTGTGCGAGGCAGAACTTAAACATTGGTCTTGATTTTCTCAAGAGTTTCTCTGGCTTCTTGTCTTTGAACGAATGTCAAATCCTCAGAAACAGCGCACATATGCAGGTAGTTCCTAGCAGCTTTATAGTAACCTTTTTCAAAACATTCCTTTCCTTTTTTGAATCTGTACTGGTCTGTGATTTCCGGGAAGCTCATGCTATCTAATTGACAAATAGTTTTAAATCATTTAACCTGTTTCAGGATCTCTGCCACTTTTTTCTGCCCAACGGCAAGAATGAACGGGGCCAGCTTCGGCCCGGAATCCTTGCCAAGAATGACCGAATAAACTCCTCCAAAAAATTCCTGCGGCTTTATTCCTGATTTATTTGCAATCTCCCAGAACAGGCCGTGAAGCTCCTCCTGGCTGAATTTCTTTTTCTCAAGAGCGGAAGCCAGCTCCTGAATGGATTTTTTCTGCCCTGCAGAAAGCTTGATGTGTGCAGGCTTTTCCATAAGCCTTATCCTGTACTGCTCGGGCGCATGAAGTCTAACCCAGTTCCTCGCATAGGAGAGTCTGTTCCTTATGGAATCTTCATCTGCTTTTGATAGCTTTCCTTTTACATGTCCGCTGGATTTGAAGACCTCTATCGCTTCAGAGACTTTTTCATCCGGGAAAACCTGGGAAACCATTGCCGCGAAATCAAACGGGACCTGGACAGATTTGGAAGGGCTGGAAATCTGGGAAATCTCATAAAGCCTCTTCATGTGATCCCTTTCTTTCTCATTCTCCGGTTTTTCTTTCCCGAAATAAACCCTCTCGTGCATGTCATAATCATCGTAAAGAACAGGGAGCGTGCTCCAGGAGAAGCTCCTTGTTTTCATGAGCTTCTTGTTGTATAGGAATCTCAGGATTTCGGGCGGGGCAACCTTGAGCCAGTCTGCGGGATAAACCACGTTCCCCTTGCTAGCGGACATCTTCTCCCCGTCTATGAGCAGGTGCTCGTAAAATATCGGGACGGGCATGGGGAAGCCGAGAATCCTTTCCGCAATCTCCCCGTTCGTCCAGAAGGCACTCCCGGGAACCTGGTACTCCTTGCCCATGCCTTCCGAGCACACGTTCCATCTTGCCCACTGGGCTGCGAATTCGGATTTCCATACAAGCTTACCCTCTCCCTTCATAGGATCATTCACTCCCCTGTGGCCGCAGCCTTTTGCTGTGTGCTTCTCGAACTTGTAGTCCCTGCACTCGTAATAAACCTTCCCGTCCTCGAATTTCTGCACAGCCGGGGTCATTATCTTCCCGCAGTTCTCGCATATCGGCTGCCATGGGGACCATGTTTTCGAGAGCGGCTCCTTCCTGTACTTGTTCAGTATTGCCTTTATCGGCTCCCTGTTTTCCAAGAGCGTCCTGATGTACGGATTGAAGCCTCCTGATTTGTACTCCTTCCTCATCGAGTATTTGGGCATTTTTGCGGAAACGAACTCGTCTATGACCTTCACGTAAGCTGAAACGTGGTGCTCTGCATAGGACTTGTGACAGCCCAAAGGATCAGGTATGCTTGTAACAGGCGTGCCTATGTACTTCCCATAATCCTTGGGCACCCCTTCTGGTATCTTCCTTAGGGGATCCATGTCCTCTGCGACCCAGATTATCTCTGACTTGAAGCCTGCTTCTTTAAGAGCCCTTAATACGCTTTCTCCTCTTATCGTATCGCTGAGCCTTCCTATATGCAGGACGCCTGACAGGGAGGCTGAGGTCTTTACAGTGAACTTTGCGAACTTCGGGACCGGCTTATCCAGATAGTGGAACTTCTTCCTGTTAGCAATCTCCTCTGCTATCTGGTCCGCCCAGAAAAGCGATTTCTCCTCCATAAGGATACATTATGTGAGACAGAAACTTAAAAACCGCTCTCGCTTCACTCAAGAATATGGTCCGGCTCGGATCTCTTTGGGCTTTTAGCATCCTGGTAGGACCCGAGCTTCTCCTTTATCTTCTCCTTCTCCTCGCCAAAATAGCGCTCGAACTCCTGCGTGAGCCTGATTATCTTGGTGCGGCCTTTCTTCTCAGCCTTTATCAGATTCCTTTTCTGCAGCTGCTTTAGGTAAGAATAGGCCTTGTTGCCCTGGATTTTTATTATCTCCGCCTGGCTGACTGGCTCCTTGTAAGCTATAATGGCCAGAGCCCTTTTACACCCTTCTGACATGTCTGCATAGGGTGTCAAATGCGCCACCTTTCCCAGGAATTCAGGCCTGACCTGCATGGTCCATCCCTGTGGCGTGTTCGCTATCTCTATCCCTTTGTTCGCATACTCTTTCTGGAGTTTCTCGAGCATCTCCTTCACGTAACCTAGCGAATGCACTCCAAGAATCTTCCCAATCTCATCCAGCATCAGGGGCCTGGAAGACATGAAAAGCGCGGCCTCGAGTATTTTCTGCTGCGTCATATTCTCACTTCTTTCTTACCTTTTGTTTGGGCTTGCTTTTTAGTTTTATCTTTGCAGCAGGTTCCTTTGCTGCTTGGCCCTCAGGCAGCTTCTTTATGTATATCTCCTTGAAAAGGTCATCCTGCCTGCAGTGGACCTTCTTCTCATGGTCCAGGTGCACCAGCGGGACGAAATTGTTCAGAATCTCCTCTCTGCTCCATTTTTTCACGAGTTTGGAAAACTCGATCTCCTCCTCCTTCAGTTTCTCGAGCAGCGAGTCTATCTTTTTGTAAAGCTCCGCTATCCTCTCCGTTATGTTCTCCTCGTTTATCACTATCTGCCCCCTTCTCCTTGCGCTCCTCTCACTCCTCCTCTCGTCCGTCCTGAGCGCGTTCCTTAGGGCTGATATGAGCTCGGCAGCCACTATCTTCCTCGTGGGCTGCCTCTTCGAGGGCACGTTCACGTTCAGGCTCGCAAGGGCCATGTTTATCTCCCCATTGGCATTCTCAGGCATGGTATTCTCTATTCCAGAATCATCCTCGACCCCCATGCCCAGCTCCTCCTGCCCCTGCGTGAGCATCTTCAGGTATTCTATGTGGTCTGACTTCATCCTGAGCAGCACGGCAGCTATCACAACATACTTGGCAGGTATCTTGAAGTCCAGTTCCTTCATCTTGGATATGTACACAAGGAAAGACCTGGACAACACAGTCAGGTCCAGGTTCCAGGGGTCCATCCCCTCCCACGCGATAATCTTGTAAATAATCTGCTCCCAGGAATACTCGGAAGTTATGAGCTCCATGATTTCCTTTTCGTCCATAGCAATCACTGAAAAGAAGTCGCCAAGAGGCGCCTTCAAACTGAGTAATTAACTGTGCATCTAAACCGCAACCAGTCTAAGAAATAATATGGGAGAGAAAGTTTTTATAGGTGGTAGGATTAACATTTATCAGAAATACTAATGCATCCTTTGCCTGAACACCATTGACAATCTCCCGTACATTGGCCTGGGGCTCTGTTTGCGCATGCAATTGTTCCTGTTGTTCCGTCCGTGCTGGTCGTTACACTGCCACACACACCACCACATTGTACACTTATTCCAGTTTCTCCAGCACAAGTCCTTTTTTGACCTTCCACGCTGACTTCAAGATTCCATGTAGGCGGCAGAGCGCCCATCTTGCATGTTATCTGGCATTGTACTATGCATTGGGTTTTAAAATTGGTCAGCGTGCTCACGTTCCCTATCCCTCCGCCGAAAATAGTCAGCACGACGAGCGCGGCCACGAGAATGACAATTGCAGTGACAACAATCAGGATGGTTGTGGAAAGCCCCTTCATAAAATATATTGGGTTCTGGTAGCATATAAGATTATCAGAAGGCTTTGCTCAACACTTTTCCTTGCATACTGTGCCGCACCAGACTTGGTTGGTGGGGCAGCAGTGGCATGTGCTTTCTGAATTTATGTCGGTGAACTTCCCGCAGCCACTCGCATCCCATGTAGGCGGCATGGCATGCATTGTCTGGCATGTCATGGTGCACTGCACTATGCAGTTGTTTTTCTGGTTTGTTATTTCAGCTACATTGCTTATCCCGCCGCCGAAAATCGTCAGCACAACCAGCGCGGCCACGAGAATAACTATGGCTGTAACCACAATCAGAATGGTTGTGGAAAGGGCTTTCATAAGAATATATTGGTTATAGAATCTTATAAATTATGGTTTGTTTGTGCATCCTGTAAACTGACCATTTTGACAGGTACAGCTTACTAAATTATCACAGCTTCTAAGTTCGCCTGTAGCTTGGATTCTCTTTGTAGCAGTGCTCCATGTTGCAGGCGGCCATCCCATTGGACAAGAAATGGATGCTTCAGTTGAACACATGGTCTGAGCCTGAGAGATTGTTGCAACATTCTGTATTCCCTGCCCAAAAATCGTCAGGACGACGAGCGCGGCCACGAGAATAACCACTACTGTGACCACGAGTATTATGGTAGTTGACAGTCCCTTCATACATATAATATGGCTGCAGAGGTTTAAAAACCCGCTGCATTGGAAAGGAGTCAGCTTCGCCGCCTTCCAATAGAACCAGCATAGATGAGCTGTTAATTAATATCGTCCAAACCATAATGTATAATATGGTTAGGATAGACTCCCTCAAGTTCGGGGAGATAAGGATAGACGGGAAGG
>JBGPBG010000034.1:0-7390 GCA_041481105.1 Candidatus Aenigmatarchaeota archaeon | reverse complement strand
CTATTCCGGAAACATAGAGAAGCAGACGCTGAAGAACAACTATTTCAGGCAGGTTTTATTCACAGGCAAGCATGCCCAGCTGGTTGTGATGTGCCTTCAGCCGGGAGAGGAGATCGGGGATGAGGTGCACCCGAATGTAGACCAGTTCTTCAGGATTGAGCAAGGCGAGGCAAAATTCATCCTGAATGAAAAGGAGAAGCATGTTGTCCATGATGGCGAGGCAGTCATTGTGCCTGCAGGCACGTTCCATAACGTGATAAACACAGGGAAGGGGCAGCTGAAACTCTATACAATCTATTCACCGCCAAACCACCCTCCGGGAACTGTTCACAAGACCAAGGCCGAGGCGGAAAGGGCTGAGAAAGCCAAGAAGCATAAATGAGTTCTTCCCAGAAAGGCCTGAGGCGGAGAGAGAGGTTTTTGTTTTTTAGCTGGAGAAGAGCGGTTTTATAAAATTAACCTCCAATATGAATCATGGCAAAATTCCAGATACGCCTCCCGGAGGATTTTGAGATAAAAGAGATTCGGTTCGTGCCTGATAAGAATTACAGCCCCAAGGCAGCAGCCTACAGGCTTTGGCAATATATTTATAGATATTTGCCTGGACAGGTTACAAGGGAATTCCAATCAATGGTGAAGGAGCGGCCCTTCCTGGTCCCTTATTCTAAAGAAGAACATGAAGAGGAAAAGGAAGTGGAAAGAAGGCTAAGAACTGGCTTGTAAGCGCAAGCTTGGGGGCTCAATCCCTCTGGTCTTTCTTTTTATTCAGGGAGCTGTCACTGTCCGAGAAACCTATGGGGATGTGCGTGCCATCACAAAAAGGCTTGTTTTTGGACTGCCCGCATCTGCAGAGTGTCACGCGGTTCCGGATTTCGTACTGTGCGCCGTCTGAGGAGATGACTGGAATCCTTCCTCTCACCCAGATGGGGCCGCTCACTTCTGCCTCAGGGTCCTCCACTATTCCTATCGAGGGAGTGAATGAGGGCTCAATCGGATTCCCAGGCTCCCCGGGATTCCCGGATTTCTTGTCATGGATGACCAGCCTTCCTGAAGGGCAGTCGCATGCTTCCTGGATTGCTGTTTTCCTGGATTCCTGCTTGTTGGACTCTTCCGTGAGCTTCCATGTACCCCCGCATCTGTCGCAGAATCGCGCGGACGAGCAGAGCTTTATGTTATCATAAAGGTCCAGGGTCGGACCATCGGTTTTTTTGGCCTGGGTGGAATAGGGCTTCCTGCTGGCGGTTTCCTTTCCATCGAACCTTACCTTGAGATGGGTCTTGTCACAGTAAGGCTTGTTCCTGGACTGTCCGCAGCGGCACAGGTCATAAGTCTCTTTTTGCGGGTAGGCGCCTCCTCCTTTCCATCTCTCGGAATAGCCCTCTTTGTCAGGGATGATTATCTGCTTGGATAAAGGGACGTTCCCGGAGACCGTGTACGGGCCGTCCTTCGTGACCTTTACCTTCGGACTTGTCTGGGGCATAATCTGGTTATTTTTCTGCGGAATATAAAGGTGCCTTTCCCGGCCGGGAGCCGGGGCTGCAGAAAGATTTATAAATACTATTGTTACCATATAATGGTAAAAGTGATTGTATGGGGATATCAGGATTGTGGAATGAGATAATCAGGGAAATGAAGAAGACAAAGACTGTTGGCCAGATAATAACTGATTTGGGATATTACAACAGTTTTTTTGATGATAACAAGCTGAGCTATGCCAATCCGCCATGGGACGAGCTTGATAAGTACATAAGGGAACTGTGAGCGTCCTTTCCGGCCCGGAAACCATATGCAAAAGGCAGGGTGGAAGTTTATAAATCCTCACAGCAAGAAATCGTTATGAAAAAACTCTTTTTCGCATTTGTGCTGGCAGCGGTGCTGACAGTTATGCTGGTTTCAGGTTGCACGCAGTCCACTCCTCCACCGTCAGGGAATGCCGTGAACATACAGAATATCGCGTTCAATCCCAAGACACTGACAGTAAGCGTCGGGAGCACTGTGACGTGGACGAACCTGGATTCCGTGCAGCACCAGATCGCAGCTGATCCCGGGCAGCCGGACATAGCGGATTTCTCCTCGCCGAACATGAACCAGGGCAGCACTTACAGCTACACCTTCCAGAAAGCCGGGACGTGGGCATACCACTGCAACATACACCCGAGCATGAAGGGGACTGTTATAGTGCAGTAAAAAGGCAGCAGCCTGTCTGCGGTTAGCAGGAATTCAGAAGTATTTCTAAAGCTGCTTATGCACTCTTTTTTCTTTCTGCAGTTCTGTACCTTATACAGCCACGCATGCAGTTCCATTGAAGCACTTGCCCGGGCCGCAATCGCACGTCCTGACCTGCTTGCTGTTCTCGGTTGAGCAGCCGCATGCCCCGATAACGCATGTGTTTGGAAACTCTTTGGCTGACTTGCAGCAGGATAGATTGGTTGCAGTCCCCCCTGAATCCGTGCAGGCCTTTTGCTTGGATTGCGAGTCATTGGCCGGTTCAGATTCCTGGATCACCTGGATTGTGGGTCTCATTATGTACTTGCCGTCTGCCTGATGGATTGACTCCTCTGCATTGAAATCCAGGGTAAGGGTTGTGGTCTGGTTCTCTATTATCTGGAAGGGCAAGACAAGCTTAACCGTGCCGGAGGGTATGGTTAGGTTGTACTGGACTCCATTTATGACAGCAATGGTGCTGTCCACGTTCAGCCTTATCTGCGTGTATGTTCCCGCCGCCAGCTGGCTGCTGCCAAGGAACTCCTTGACATCCTTTATGGCCACAAGGTCAAAGGTCTGGGGTCCCTGCACTACAGTTATCCATCCGGATTCGTTGGATTCGTTCTGGGAGGCCATGTGCACCTGGACGCTGGATATGGTCACAAGGGCGCTTGAGATGTTAAGGCCTGCCGGCTGGTCTGTTATCTGCAGGACAAGGTTTCCTGTGGGCCCTGCCGGTCCGGTGGTGCATCCGCTGAGCGCTATTATAAGGGCCAGAATCGCTGGTAGAACTAATTTTCTGGACATTTGGCTATATTATAATCAGCTGACTTAAAAAACAACAGGGATTGAAGGGGAAATCCTGCCTATTTCCTGTTCCTGGAAGTGAGCTCCTCCATGAGCTCTGTCTGGATTTCCTGGATTTCAAGGAGCCTCTGCCACTGGTTCATGACAAGGTGGTCTATCTTCTCGTGAAGGTGCCTTATCTCCAGCTCGGCCTTCAGGTTTATGCTGTAGTCATGCTCTGACCGCATCGTTTCCTTCTGTATCTGACGGTTCTGGCTCATTAAGATTATTGGAGCCTGGAGGGCGGCGATGCAGGACAGCACCAGATTAAGCAGGATGAACGGGTAAGGATCGAACGGCCTGGCCAGCAGGACGAACAGGTTTATTGCAACCCAGATGGCAATTACAGTCGAGGAAATCGAAATGAACTTCCAGCTGCCTGCGAAATGAGAAACATTGTCAGCGGTCTTTTGGCCGAGTGTCAGGTTCCTGTCGAACTCCTCATTTATGTTCTTGGACATGAGCTCGTGTTCTTTAAGGCTCTTGACAACCTGCTTCTCCAGGTTGGACAGCTCGCCTTTGTCAGTCTCCAGGACGCTCTTGACATAATGGCCCCTGTAATGGTTCATGTCATCAATGCAGATAAACCCGTCAGGCTTCCAGCTCTTGTGCTCCTCCCGGATCAGCCTGGCAATGGGCTCCCGGACTATTTCCGCAGGTATGAGCTCCTCCGGCTTCTTGCGCTTCCTGCAGATCTGGCACACGCCAGCCTTCTTATCCATGCTTTCAATTGAAGTATTCGCCTGCCGCTTAATATTTCTTTTCCCAGATTTGCCGGCCTCTGGAAAGTGCAATCCGGAAAACCCAATTTATTCCAGCTCTTCCAATTATATATCATGCCGTCTGAGAAGAAAGTTTTCAGGAAATCCCATCTCTGGCTTCCCATAATCGCGATATTCATCATCATGCTGGGATGGCCTGCGCCTCCCGGCCTTAGCCTTCTGGGGTGGAGGGCTTTAACGGTTTTTGTTTTTGTTGTGATGCTGTGGGTTACCGAGCTTGTCCCGCTCCCGGTTGCCGCGATACTTGGAGGGGTTTTACAGCCTCTGCTCGGAATCGCGACCGTCACAGGCGCCCTAGCAGGGTTTGCCTCCAGCTCGGTATTTTTGATTCTGGCAGGATTCATAATTGCGGCAGGGCTCGTGAAAACGGGGCTGGACAAAAGGATAGCTTATTCCTTCGTGGGGATTTCCAAAAAACCTGAGAGGATTCTGCTCGGGCTTATTCTTGCCACGGGAATCCTTTCCATGATTATTTCCAACACAGCCACCGTCCTGCTCATGCTTCCCATAGCCATAACGCTTGCGGCCAAGACAGGGCTGGACAGGAAGATGCTGCTTCTAGCAATCGCGTTTGCAGCAAACATAGGAGGGGTGGGCCTGCTTGTGGGTACGCCTCCGAATGTGATGGCTGCCGGAGCAGTGGGCTGGAGCTTCTATGACTGGATGTGGATTGGCCTCCCGTTCGCCTTTATCATGCTTTTCTCTCTGTGGATATGCTTCCGGATTCAGTTCAAGCCGCACAGGGTGAAAGCGAGGGAGAAGATTGAGAAGCTCGGGCCCATGAAGAAATCCGAGAAGAAGTGCGCGTTAGTGATTCTTTTGACCCTGGCCCTCTGGGTCACAGAACCCATTCACGGGATAGATTCCGTGGTAATAGGGCTCACAGGAGGCCTGCTCATGTTCGTGCTCCTGTTCGACTGGAGGTTCTTCGAGAAGGAGACGGACTGGGGCTCCATAATCCTGATTGGAGGGGCAATCTCAATCGCGAACGCCCTCGCTTCCACAGGAGCCGCGGCCTGGATAGCGGGAGGGTTCCTCCAGGTTTCGGGGGTGGCAAACCCGCTCCTGATAGTTTTCGGGTTCTGCATGATGGCTCTTCTGGTTACCCAATTCATACAGAATACAGCCACAGCAGGGATGTTCATACCCATTCTTGTGGGGGTGGCGCAGCAGGCTGGCCTGAGTCCTGCAAGCGTGGTCATACTCCCGAGCATAGCGGTCTCAATGACGTTCCTTCTCCCTCCAGGAACAGCCCCAAACGCGATAGTCCACGGGAAAGGGGGCATTTCCACCAAGGAGATGTTCAAGGCAGGCATCCTTCCCACACTGGTTTCGATTGTCCTGCTTTTTGTTTTCAGCTTGGTTTTCGTGGGCAGGATATGAGAAATCAATAATTAATCTCTTTGAGCCCAAGGGCGCCTAATCTCTTGAATTCCTTTTTAGTGGGCATTATGTCCGTCTCCAGCACGAAACCGTGATAGCCTGGAATATCGGTAATATGCACAAGATACCTTCCCTTGAGTCCCGATTCCTTGACAGTCCTTTCTATGTATTCAAAATCAGTTAAATGAGCTTGTCCCTGGAGAGAAACGACTGCGAATTTGTGCTGGTATTCTTCTACTGACATAGCCTTTCCTTGGCAGTTGGTTTTAAAACCCAATATTGTTCCAGGGATGGTGGTCGGCCCCCCGCTTGCCAGGAACACAAGGGGAATTTAAGCTTTATTCCCTATACTCAAGCGTGAGAGCATGAGCGACGCGGAACTTATTCAAGACCTCAAGTATGCAAGGGAGCGGCTGCACAAGGAGAGCGTGAAGAGCGTGGAGGAGTGCATGTTTCACTACAAAAGGATACTTCTTAAGGCCTATAATAAAACCCTGACAATAGACCCCATGGAAACCCCCGGCGGACTGATAAGCGACCTGCAGAATGCAGGCTATCTCAACGGAGTAATCTATAGAGCGATTACGCAAGGCGGAAAGGATTTCGTTGAAAAGGAAATATTGATAATCAAGTGAGCTCAGCATTTTCTGAGGACAGTCACAATTCCTGAGCCAGCGTCCACGCTCACGCAATCCCCCGTCCTGATTATGCTTGTCGCGTTGCCCGTGCCGACCACTGCAGGTATGCCCATCTCCCTGGCAACAATGGCGAGGTGGCATAATCTTCCGCCCTGGTCTGAAACCACGGCTGAGAAATCCTTTATCATGTGGGATATCTCGGAGTCCGCATGCTCGAGAACGAGCACGCTTCCCTTAGGTGCCTTCCTGATGTTATCCTTCTCAGAAACCACGAACGCTCTCCCGCTTGCTTTCCCCCTTCCCGCAGGCATGCCCCTTATCTCCTTGGGGTTCTGGGGCTTGCGGGCTTTGTACTCCTCATGGCCTTCCATGTGCTCGAGGGCGTATTTGAAGACCTCGGGAAAGTCCACACCCCTGGATTTTGCGAGAAGCAGGAGCTGCACAAGCGCCTGGCCATATGCAGTGGTCTCGGAGGATTTTGATTTTCCCTGGACGAACCTCGTCTCGGGCTGGTGCCTCTTGTCATGGTAAATGAATTTCGCGAGATCCATCTGGCCCATGAACACCACGGCCCTGAACAGATCGTCCTGGTGGCGCTGTTTCCTGAGAATCCGTTCTATCCTGTCCTCAAGCTCCCTGACAGTCATGGAGGAATAATCTGACGCCATGCTAGAACTATGCGGGCACGGCTTAAATATTTTTTGCAGAAACTGACGGACGGCTCATTTAGAGTGAACAAAGCCGTCTTTCCAGGTCAATCCTCTTCTTCAGGAGGCTCAGCAGCTGCCGTGAGAATACCTTTCAGCACCTTGTCCCCCTTCTCGAGGACAGGCTCGCCATGGCCCGGAAGGAGCTTGCTTATCTTGAGCTTTGAGATTTTCTCCAGGGAGGCGTCCAGTTCCCTTACGTCCCCTCCCGGAAGGTCTGTCCTTCCCACACCGTCCGAGAATACCAGGTCCCCGCAAAAGAGTGTTCCATCCTTCTCATTGTAAAGGCATATGTGACCCGGGGTGTGGCCCGGGGTGTGGAGGACTTTCAGGGGAATCCCGTTCACCTGCAGGACCTGGCCATCCTTCAGCTTCATGTCCACAGGCCTGGGCTTGAGCTTGCCGTCAAAGAAGTCCGCATAGCTGCTCTGCGTATCCCCGTTCTCAAGTATGGGAGCATCCCTCTCGTGTATCGCTATCTTCGCCTTCAGGAAGTAGCCGTTCCCGCCTATGTGGTCGAAGTGGCCGTGCGTGTTTATCACCTGCTTTATCGAAGAGAACTGGAGCTTCATGATTTTCAGGAGGGTGTGCAGCCGGGTGAAGTTGAATCCAGTCCCAGAATCGATAACAGTATCCCCCAAAAGGTAAATATTAGAATCAATATCAGAGAGCTGGATTAAAACGACGTTCGGCCCTATCCTTTTTATCATATTTATTATTAATAGGTGCGAAAGAATTTAAACCCCACGCTAATCCCTTTCTTTTCGGAGTGAGCATGCAAAAGAAAGGTCTAAGCCTTACCCCAAAGAAAACTAACTACCTTTAATCT
>JBGPBG010000033.1:0-7397 GCA_041481105.1 Candidatus Aenigmatarchaeota archaeon | reverse complement strand
CTCAAGGCGGAGGGGGCGGAGGAGGAAGTTTCATGGGAGCCGGAGGCGGAGGAGGGGCAGGTTTCATGGGATCCGGAGGAAGTCCTGGGAACGGGAATGCAGGCATAAGAGGCTCAGGTGGAGGTGGAGGCGGCGGGGGCATGATGCCCCAGCCGTCGGGCACCGGCGGCGGGGGAGGCAGCGGGGGCGTTATAATATACTGGAATTGATTTCCCTCTTATTGCAGGGTGCTTGGATGAAAAAACTCCTGATATTTTTACTTGCTGTGGTTTTCATTTTCCCTGCCTGCGCAAAGGCCCAGCTTTCCTGCAATGTCAGGACGCCTGACTGCCTTGCGGGCGAAACCGATCTTATTCACATGTCAAACGTGGCAGGCGGGCATGCGGAGCTTATGCCCAATAACAACTACGCTTACAAGGTATGCTGCGCGGGAGAGGAGGGCCTGGGCAATGCATGCAATGGAAATTACGTCGCGGTCCTGATGCTGGACAAGCTTACCAATTCCCAGGTTGAGGAAAACACCTATTCTAATTACCAAAACGCTGCCTGCCTGTCCCTGCCCGACCGCGCCATTGAATGCAGCTATGCTGATTCCCTGGATTGCACAGCCCTTGGAAGCGGCTATGCGTGCATGAATCTGACTATTTCCGGCCCCACCAATGCGCATGTGGCCGACTGCGACGGGGCAGGCGACTACGGAATAAAGGTGTGCTGCAGGATTCAGCCGCTCCAGATTAGCAACGATCCCATTGTGCGGTTTACAGAAAGAGCAGTTTATATAGGGATAGGGGAGAGTTATCATGGAAGAATAATCGTGACCAATCCCAGAAACGTCAATTCGAAAATAAGCATATCCCTGGAAGGCACGTATCCAGCAGGGCTTGCGAAGCTCCTTCCTTCATCCTCCTTGAGCTGGTTAAGCCCGGACGGCAGAAACGCAGTCCTCAGCCTCATTGCCAATCAGCAGAAGGTTGTTCTGTTCAAGCTCGTTTCAACCGATGTTGAGGAGTACGATCTTAACGTTTCCGCGGTATTGCAGGAAGACCCTTCCCTCACCGGCAGGGATGGCATGCGCATAGTAATAGGCTTTCCCGCGAGCTTCCCGGGGATTGAACACTTGTCTATTGTGCTGATTCTGGTTATTTCATGCCTTGTTTTCTGGAAAATTAGGAAAGAATAAAAAAACGGGATTAAGCGGCGCAGCCGCCTGAAGCTGCAGTGGTGGCTGTTGAGTTGAGTGTCTGGCCGCAGCCTGCGGGAGGCGTGTTGTATGCTCCGCAAATGCCTGACTTGAAGGCATCGGGTGTCCTTCCGCCGCTGTAAGATACATCATTTATGAAAATCGTAGGTGAGCCTTGTACGCTGTATTTTGCGTTGAGGCTTGCTTCGTTCGCAAGGAGAGTCAGAGCTTCACTGTCAAACTTCTGCTGTATTTCTGTGGGGTTCAGGCCGACGGAGGTGGCTATGTCCTTCCATTTGCTCTCTATGGTGCTTGTTGACGTTTCCGCGTCCACCTTGTTCACGTATGCCCACCATTTGTCAGGCCAGTATTTCCATATCACCATCTGCCTTATGTCTTCCCTGATCTCGTTTATCCCGTGCATTGAGCAGTACAGGCTTGCGTTATCAAAACAATAATTCGGGCCTCCGCCCTGGTAATTGCTATATATAACAAAGTGCGGCTCGAATGTAACATTGTTGAGCCCTATTGTCTCGAGTGCCGGGCCGAGCCCTGCCTCGGCCTGCTGGCCGTATGGGCAGTATGCCATGACGAACATCTTCACGTTCGGCTTGTCTGTCTTCGGAACCGTCGTCGTCTGGGACGGCTGCTGCTGCGATGCCGAAGCCATCTGCTGCTTTATATCAGAAATTTTATAGGCTTGCACGTAATATGTGCCGTCTGTGGTTGAATAAAATGGTGTGTCCTTTCCGTCAATGGAAAGCGTTATCTTGTAGAGCCCGCTTTCTTCTCCAACAGAAACAAGAGTAGCATTTCCTGTGCCGCCCTGAAGCTTTATGTTCTCGTTTATTAATCCGAGGACATCATTTGCCACGGTATTCTTGTCAGCAGCCCCTTGGATGGCCTGGCCTGTAACCGGCGAACCGCCTTTTGCAAAAAACCCGACAGCGAAAAATAGGATTGCCACAGCCGCGAAACCTGCTGCAGGCTTCCAGGGAATCTTCCTCTTCTTGGCATTGTGGCTGGGACTGAAATCCTTCGGCTTTTCCTCAGTCTCCTGGGCCGGCTCGCTTTCATTCCCGGATATTTCATCCTCAGACATAAGCCACTATTTAGAAGTGATATTTATAAGGCTTTCGGTTTTGCTTCGTTTTTTTATAAACCCTCTTTGAGAATTTAAGCAGGCTGAACCAAATTCTATTTGTTGGTTCCTGCAAATGACAATTATATTTACCTGTTAACATTGTGGCTTTTATGGTGAGGAAACTGGATCGCCTGATATCAGAAGCGAGGAAGGCTGCTGTGGCAATAAGGAATTTCCAAGGCGTTGTGAGGATTGTTTCGCATTATGATACGGATGGCATTGCATCCGCCTCCATAATTGCTCTTGCTCTCTCAAGGGAGGGGAAGCAGTTCCGGCTTTCTATCATAAAGCAGCTGAGCGAGGACAGGATAAAGGAGCTCACGAATGAGAAAAATCTTCTTACAGTATTCACTGACCTGGGTTCAGGACACCTGAAAAGCATACAGGAGCATTTGCTCTTTCCAGGTGTCAAGGTCGTGATTCTGGATCACCACCAGGTAAAGGATGAAATTCTTCCGGAAAATGCGGAGAATATCATTCACGTGAATCCCCTGCTTTTCGGGATAAACGAGAATCTCTCCGGGGCTGGAGTCACATACTTCCTCGCGAAAGAACTTGATCCGGAGAACATCGGACTTGGCTATCTTGGAGTTGTTGGAGCTGTAGGGGATTCCCAGATGGGCTCGATAGAGGAGAACTGGGGGCTGTCAGGACCGAACAAGGAGATCCTGAAGGATGCCAGGAAATCCCAGAAGCTGTCTGTAGCTCATGGCTTGAGGATATGGGGAAAATATTCAAGGCCCCTGCATAAAGCCCTTGAGTACTGCACAGACCCATGCATACCTGGCATCTCTGGCTCGGAGTCAGCAAGCGTGCAGTTCCTCACGGAGCTTGGAATATCCCTAAAAAATAACGGGGAATGGAGGACGCTTTCTGACCTTTCTGCAGACGAACAAAGGACTCTCGCATCCGGGATAATAAAGGAGAGGATAAGGGCGGAACAGAAAAGCCCCCATGAGATCTTCGGGGACGTTTACGAGATACCGGACCACCCTTCTGAGTTCAGAAGTGCTGAAGAATTCTCTACTGTGCTTAACGCATGCGGCAAGCTCGGGAAGCCTTATGTAGGGCTGTCCATGTGCATGGCTAATCCGCAATCATTTGATGAGGCGAAGTCCCTTCTTCTGGACTACAGGAAGGATATAGGGAAAGCGATAAGCTGGGTCAACCAGAATAAGGATATTATAAAAATGACAGAAAGGTGCACATACATGCTTGCTGGCGACCGCGTGTCAGAGCACATAATTTCCAATGTCGTTTCCATCTTCAACAAGTCAGGCTTCGTCCCCGAGGACAGGCCTGTGTTCGCCTTTGCGGATGCCGAGGGGGGGATGGTGAAGGTGAGCGCGAGGGCGCATGACCTTCTTGTGGAGAACGGGATGAATATGGAAAGGCTCGTTTCCGTCGCAGCAAATCAGTTCGGAGGGGAAGGCGGCGGGCACAAGGGAGCTGCAGGCGCCACCATCCCGAAGGAGTCCCAGGATCTGTTCATATCATACATTGAGCAAATGCTCGAAAACACTAGCAAAAACAATTTAAATATAAGTGTGCCAGAACAAGAAGTAAAAAACCAACCCGGTGTGATTGATTATGGGACAGCAAAGGCCGAAAGTGGAAGAGAAGCCGGAAGCGAAAATGGAAGGAAGGCGTCAGGAGACGCCTTCAGGCCAGAGACAAGAGGAAGCTCAAGCTCCAAGAGAGGAGAAGAGCCAGAAAAAATGGAAGGGCAAGGACTGGTTCGCTATTTTGGCCCCAAGGATGTTCAATGAGATGCACTTGGCCGAGACCCCGACCACGGACCCCGCCACTCTCGTGGGAAGGAATGTGGAGATAGGGGTCTCCGAGATTCTCGGGCAGCCCGCCAAGTATTACATGAAGCTTTTTTTCAAGATAACTGACGTGGATTCCAGGAACGCCTACACGCGCTTCAACGGGTATTCCACGACAAGGGAGCACCTTTACAGGGTCGTGAGGAAGAGGAACCAGAAGGTGCAGAGCATAGACGTGTTCGACACCAAGGACGGCTGGAAGCTCCAGATAACCTCCATCGCTATCCTGAACCGCAACACTGATTCAAATATCCAGAAGAAGGTCAGGCAGATAATGGTCAGCTACATAGAAGACGCCGCCAAGAAGTCGGGCACGGATGACCTCGTTAAGAAGGTCCTTGAAGGCACCCTCCAGAGGGACATAAGGAAGCTCGGGAGCAAGGTATACCCGGTCCGCTTCTGCGAGATTGCGAAGATAGAGGTCATGAAGGCGCCGACCGGTGCGAAATAAGCAGCTAATTTTTGAGAACTCTCTTTCTCCAAATCACCAGAAGGGCCAATGCAGCAATCCCTACGCCAAGCATCCCGAAAACTCCGTTTAATTCAAGGATTGCTGACAGGAAAACATAGAACAATAGAGACCCCAAGACGAATGAAGCCATGTGATGTTTTGTCGCTTTCTTGTTAAGGAGCTGATAAGTCGCAAACAAGAGAATTCCTGCTATTAAAGCAAACTGGACCATGAGTGTTACTTCTGCAGGCACACCAGAAGCGGCCAACACGTTTGCCAACCAAATATTAAGTGCCTGCATAAGGAATCCCACGATTCCAAAAATCACAGGGCGCAGAAGGCGGCCTGTTCTTGATATCCTGCTCTTCCTGTACTTCTGGGCAAGCCATACCAGAAGCAAGACAGTCGCAAAGCTGCCTATAAGCAGAAGCGGATTCGGATAGTATGGAACGTTCACCCCTCCTATATTTGTCCCGAAAAATAACATCCCAAGAATTGTTACAAAGGCCACTCCTCCAAAAGCGAACAGCAAGCCCTTCCTTCCTATAACGGATTTGTCCCTGGATTCCGGCCACATTAAATCCGAGATGGCTATCGGGATGAGCGTGCTCACCGTCGCGTGGTAGATTATGAGCTCAAGCGTCCAGACCCACTGCACCCCAAAATACATCGCATATCCTGACAGTGGACCCATGTCCACCCATCCAGGATTGAAGAACGACTTGACCGAGAGCCCTTCCTCCACTATCCCGTATGCTATTGCCAGGAATATCACGCTCCACTGGAGATTCCACCTTGTTCTAGTCTCGCGGATAAGCAATGTCCCGCCTCCGTATAAAAGAGCAAGAAGTGAAAGCGTGAATAGATTGAAGAATTCCAGTGGTGGGGCTGAACCAGAAAGCAGCTCGCCCAGAGCCGGAGAAAGGAAAAACAGGAATACCGCGATTTTGGTCTCTTTTTTCATTGTTTATATTTTGGCTCAGGGGCTTAAATGAATGCATTTTAACGCCCCTCCACAATATTATCCATATGGACATTTCACATTACCTCAAGAATGCGGGCCTGGACTTCCGAGAGGAGAAGGGAGAAGCCTGGATAAATCTGGAAGTGAGGAACCTGCATGACGTGCTTGCCTATCTGAAGCAGAACGGCTTTCCAAGGCTTTCCGCGATTTCAGGAGTGGACACGGGGAAGAACCTGGAGCTGATTTACCACGTCTTCTCTGACGGATATTACGTGAACATACGCGTTTCCGTTCCGAAGAAGAAGCTTGAAATAAAAACCGTTACCGGTATTTATCCGGGAGCGAACCTGTTTGAGAGGGAAGTGCACGAGATGCTCGGGGTGGATTTCCCGGGACACCCGAACCTCGAGAATCTGTTTTTGTCCGAGAACTCTCCCAAGAACCCGCTGAGGAAGGATTTGGGAGAAAAGAAATAACACTTATATATGTATAGGTTCAAATTATGAGTCAGTTCTAAAATTGAAGTTGGCGGAGCCAGCTTCTTTCGCAAATCCGTGATTTACTATGGCAAAGGAAATAACGCAGGTCGTCAAGGAGCTCATGCGGAAGCTCGACTACATCAGAAACATAGGTATTGTAGCGCACATCGACCATGGCAAGACCACGCTCAGTGACAACCTTCTAGCAGGAGCTGGAATGATTTCACAGGAATTGGCTGGGAAACAGCTCGTGATGGATTTCGACAAGCAGGAGCAGGAGCGAGGGATTACTATTTATGCCGCAAATGTTTCCATGGTGCACGAGTATCACGGAAAGGATTACCTGATAAACCTGATTGACACCCCCGGTCACGTGGACTTCGGAGGAGATGTCACAAGGGCCATGAGGGCTGTGGACGGTGTGGTTGTTGTGGCGGATGCGGTAGAAGGATGCATGCCGCAGACAGAGACTGTCGTGAGGCAGGCACTCAAGGAGAGGGTGCGACCCGTTCTTTTCATAAACAAGACCGACCGCCTCATAAAGGAGCTCAAGCTCACGCCAGAGCAGATGCAGGAGAGATTCAAGAACATAATCACGGAAGTTAACATGCTGATTCACAAGTTCGCCGAGGATGAGTACAAGGACAAATGGACGGTGAGCGTGAATGACGGTTCCGTCGCTTTTGGTTCTGCCACCAAGAAATGGGCCATCTCTGTCCCTGTCATGCAGAAGAAGGGAATGACATTCAAGGACGTAATAGAGATGACGGAGAAAGGTGAGGAGAACGAGCTCTCGGAAAAGAGCCCGCTCCATGCTGTCATCCTGGACATGGTCATCCAGCATCTTCCTAATCCCCTTCAGTCCCAGAAATACAGGATCCCCAAAATCTGGCCGGGGGACATCGATTCTGACATAGGCAAGGACATGATTGCATGCAACCCCGACGGCAAGCTTGCAGAGATTGTTACCAAGATTTATCCTGACCCGCATGCAGGCTATGTTGCGACCGTCAGGATATTCTCAGGAAAGATAGTGAAGGGCCAGGAAGTCTATCTCGTGACCAGGCTAAAAACTGAAAGGGTCCAGCAGGTCTCCATCTACAAGGGCCAGCAGAGGGTCCAGATGGATGAGGTTGACGCAGGGAACATAGTGGGCATCGTGGGACTCAAAGACGCGTCTTCAGGAGAGACTGTATGCGATCCTGGGAATCCAATGCCCGGCTTCGAGGCCATAAAGCACATATTCGAGCCTGTCGTGACGAAAGCTATCGAGCCCAAGCACCCCAAGGACCTTTCAAAGCTCATAGAGTTCCTCAAGAAGACCAGCAGGGAAGACCCCACCCTCCAGAT
>JBGPBG010000032.1:0-7463 GCA_041481105.1 Candidatus Aenigmatarchaeota archaeon | reverse complement strand
GAGCCCATGGAAGAAGCGGAGCTCAGGAAGATCATAGACCAGATAGAATCCAAGGTTCGAGTCCAGGAGGACGGCTTCATAGAGATGGGCAAGCGCGGCGCAATGGTCATACAGCTCGGAAAATACAGGATCGCGATAACCAGGCCTCCGTTCTCTGACAGGCTTGAAGTCACAGCTGTGAGGCCCATCGCCAGGTGCACGCTCGCCGACTATAATCTGCACAAGGAGCTCGAGGATAAGATAGTCCACGGATCGTACGGTGTCCTGATAGCAGGCCCGCCCGGCTCCGGAAAATCCACTTTCGCAGCCTCGATAGCGGACTTCCTTTCCAGCAAGGGGAATATCGTCAAGACTTTCGAGCAGCCAAGGGACCTGCAGGTCGGTCCGGAAGTCACGCAGTACGCCCCTCTCGAGGGCGACTGGGAGAAGACCTCGGAGATTCTTCTGCTTGTGAGACCTGACTACACCATCTTTGACGAGATCAGGAAAACCAAGGACTTCAAGGTGTTTGCAGACATGAGGCTCGCAGGGGTGGGCATGATAGGAGTCATCCATGCCACGAACCCCGTGAGCGCGATCCAGCGCTTCATAGGCAGGCTCGAGCTCGGGACCATTCCCCACGTGATAGACACGGTCATCTACATATCCGGAGGGAAGATACTCAAGACGTTCGAGATAAGCATGAGGGTGAAAGTTCCCACCGGAATGAAGGAGGCCGACCTGGCCAGGCCCGTGGTGGAGATAAAGGATTACGAGACCAAGAAGCTAGAATACGAGATATACACGTACGGAGAGGAGAACGTGGTGATTCCTGTCGCGAAGGAGCGGGAGAAATCCCCCCTCAGGGAGCTCGCGAAGACGCGCATACTCCAGGAGCTCAGGAACTGGGATCCTCATCCGGACGTTGACTTCGAGAGCGATGACAGGATAACCGTGAAGGTCCGTAACGATTCCATAGCCAGCCTGATCGGGAAGAAGGGCTCGAACATAGAGCAGCTTGAGAAACGCCTTGGAGTCCACATCTCCGTGGAACCCAAGGAGAAGACGCTCAAGCGCTCCATACCTTTCGGGTTCGAGGAGATTGGCAGCCACTTCGACCTCAAGGTGAACCCTGCGGTTGCAGGGGAGCAGGTGGACATATACTCGGATGAGGATTTCCTTTTCTCCGCGATGGTTGGGAAAGGCGGAAGAATCCGCGTGAAGAAGAAGTCCTCGCTCGGTAAAGCTGTCCTGCAGGCGTTGGCGGCGAAAAGGCTCAAGATTTACGGGAAGGGATATTAACTCTCTTCCTCCATTTTTATCTTTATCTGATTATTATCAGCTATGAGAATCAATCTGTTCATTTTCGACTGGAGCGGGGTGATAAGCGACGATAGATGGCCCGTCTACCAGGCAAACATGAGGGTATTGGAGGATTATGGCAAGCCCACAATGTCCTTTTGGGAATGGCTTCCAAGGACCACCCTGACGCCGATTGAGATTTTTGAAAATCATGGGGTTCATGGAGACCCGAAAGAGCTGTTTGCGCTTTATACAAAATACCTAACCGAAGCGGTTGAATCAGGAGTTACCCCGACCGTCTATCCGGACGCTCTCGATACCCTCCAGCACATCAAGCAAAGAGGGAAAAAGCTTGCCGTATTGAGCAGCCATCCCGAAGGCAATCTCAGAAGGGACGCGGAGGGGTACGGCATAGTGCCCCTGCTTGACCACATCTCCGGCAACTCAAGGGACAAATCCGAGGGATTGCTATCGGTTTGCGATTCTTTGGATGAGGCGCCAAAGCATGCCTTGTACGCAGGGGACACGGTTTATGACATAAGGGCTGCCAAGAAGGCAGGCCTGAATTCCGCAGGGGTTTGCACGGGCTATCATGTTAGAGAAAGGCTGGAAAGGGAAAATCCGGATTTGCTATTAGAATGTTTGTCTGACTTGAAGGGTAAGAAGATATTCTGATTCCAAGCAACAGCCCCTCAACTATACCACGGGTATCTTCTTTCCAAAAACCTTTACCTCTTCCCCCCTTTCAAGGGCTTCTGCCTTTTCCCAGAAATATTCTGCACCATCGGGGCGTATGTCTTTAATTTGACAGGCAAATTTTTTCAGGCCAATCGGCAGGGCGATACGGACTTCTGAGAGCGGGTAATGTTTAAGAGCCAAACCTATAAAATCAGCATTGACATATGGTTCCCTGAGCCAGCTTACGTAATCGGGAATCTTATGAGCCATTCTATCAGCAATTAATAATCAGCAAAAAGATTTATAAGCGGCTCCTGTTATTGCAAACGTTTATTTAAGCAGCTCCATTATCTGATAAGTGTTATCGCGGATTGCACAGTACAGGCACATTTGCGAGTTATCCATCACCCCCGAATCAGCCGCGGTATCTGCTTTGGAAGCAAGCTTTTCCAGCCTTGCATGCAACTGCTTCCTGGACTGGCATCTCAATATTCCGGGATCTGAATCACCCAAGCCCCTGAGCCATTCGTTGGCGTTTACAGAGCCAAGCCCCGGAACATTCTCAGGCTTAACCGATCCCAGATTTTCATAAGCATGGTCCCTGAAATCAGTTATCGTGATATGGTCAGGTATCTGCTGCAGGATAAAGTATCTGTCTGAAATTTCCATTCTAACTCATTAGGGATAAAACATTTAAGACTTTCCTTACTTCTCCAGCCCCTCAATCTTCTGCATGGCCTTGGTTATCCCGTGGATTATCGCCTCGGGCCTCGGGGGGCATCCCGGGACCCACACGTCCACTGGTATTATCTTATCCAGGGGGCCTGCCACATCATAGCAGCCCTCGAACACTCCGTTCGAGGCAGGGCAGGAACCGAGAGCTACCACAGCTTTCGGCTCGGGCATCTGCTGGTACACTCTCAGAAGCCGGTCTTTCATCTTTACTGTGACAGGCCCGTCTACGACCAGCACGTCCGCATGGCGCGGGGAGCCTTTGACCAGAATCCCGAACCTCTCCACATCGCTCCTCGGGGACACGCAAGTGAGAAGCTCTATGCAGCAGCCGTTGCAGCCGCCCGAATTGAACGGGAGGACCCACAGGGATTTCTTCCTGCAGTGGTTTATGAACCTCTGCTTCATTCCAAGCGGCTTTGTGGCGTTCATAATGCAATCACCAGGACTAGTATGAGGGTGAGCCCCACCACCATCCACAGCACGTAATCAGACAAATCCCCTGAGTGCAGGTGCCTGAGCTTCCCCAGCCGAAGGGTCTTCCTTATGGCCTGGTAGAAATTGTCAGCCTGCACGCGTATGTCCGGCAGGGGTTCTCCGCACGTGTACGTCTCTTCCTTGAACTGCTCCTTCTTTTTCGGATGCCTGCCTATCGCATAAATCAGCAGACCTACAAAGGTGAAAAGCGCAAGCGGGACCGTGACCCAAAACCAGTACTCGAACATATTTATATCTAATAAGCCAGGAATGTTAAATAGCTTTTTAAACGCTGCATGCTATTTATATTAGCGCTTATGGAGGGAAGTAGGCAGAGCCTACTTCAATCGAAGCGGGAAGGCGGAACCAGAGAAAGCATATAAGTTCCACCTTCCAACTATCAGAAATCATAATTTGTTAATTGGTTAATATGGTAGGAGAATTCGGCGCAAGGAACGTGAAGCGGAAGAGGAAGAGAGGCAGATGGAAGTCCACTGTTTACAAGAGGAAGCTGCTCAAGCTCTGGAAGAAGAACCCGCTGGAAGGCGCTCCCTCAGCGCGGGCTATTGTTCTCAAGAAGAAGGGAGTGGAGCAGAAGCAGCCCCACTCGGGAATAATCAAGGCTGTTCGGTGCCAGATTGTAAAGAACGGGATCCAGGTGACGGCCTTCGTCCCGAAATCAGGGGCGATAAAGCTCATAGACGAGCATGACGAAGTGACCATAGAGGGCATGGGGGGCTCACAGGGAGGGGCAGTGGGTTCAATGCACGGGATAAAATACAAGGTTATTGCAGTTAACGGAGTCGCGCTTTCGGAACTGCTTTCAGGAAAGAAGGAGAAGCCGAAGGGCGCTTAAGTGATTATCATGCAGAAAATTCTTATTTTCAACAGGTGGGACCTCACAGATGTCAGTGTGGAAGACCCCGGGCTTGTGAACTACATAAACCTCACGCCCGTGATAGTCCCCCGTTCAGGAGGCAAGCACGCCACAACTGCATTCCACAAGAACAAGATGAACATAGTGGAGAGGTTCATGAACAAGCTCATGGTTCCCGGCCACAGAGGAAAGAAGCACAAGAGGACTTCAGGCAGATGCGTGGGCCACACAGTCGGGCTTTACAATGACATGAAGGCCGCGCTCGAGATAATCGAGAAGCGTACGAGCAAGAACCCTGTGCAGGTCCTTGTCGGGGCAATAGAGAACGGGGCGCTCATGGAGGAAGTGGCTGCCTACAGGATGGGAGGGATAATAGCAAGGCAGGCCGTGATAGTCTCTCCGCAAAGGCGGCTGGACATGTCCCTGCGCCACCTCACCCAGGGGATATACAAGCTCAAGTTCAAGAACAGGACGCCCCTTCCGGAAGTGATAGCGAACGAGATCCTGGCCGCGTACAGCATGGACTCAAAGTCCTTCGCAATCCAGGAGCGGAACCGCATAGAAAAAGAGGCGGAAGGCGCGAGGTAATTGCTTTTAGAGATTCAGCACTTTATACGCATTAGTATAAAAATGTTATTTCCAAATGATTTCTATGGCTAAAGATTCGTTATCATACATCTCCAAGCAAATAAGAAAGCTCATGGAAAAGGAGTACAGGAAAGACCCTGAATTCAGGTTGCTCCTGACCCATTCTCAACTTGGCTCTTTAGATAAATACATAACACACGACCCGGGGCTTAATCCCGATGCAAGGCCTTATGGCTCTCCTGAAGATGAAGAACTGGCTTTGGGGCAGGCGTTCGTCCAGCTTGTGGGATATGCCCAGTCAAGGGGGATAGACATCAAGAAAGCGATAGATAAAGGCCTTAAGAATTGGGAGGAACAGGACTGGAGAAAGTCAAAAGCCAAAAAAGGCCCTACAAACACGATTAGAGGCATCCTGGGATGCGGGGGCCGCGTTACAGGCGATTCATTCCTGGACCCGTACTGCGAAAGGCTGGATGATCTGGACGGACAGATTCTCGTCACGAAATACGCGAAACCGGAGATTGCAAGTTATTTCAGCAAGGCCATCGGCATAGTAGCGGACAATGGAGGCAAGACGTGTCATGCAGCGGCAATTGCGAGAGACTATAACCTGCCCTGCGTTGTCGGGACGGGGAACGCAACGGAAAGGATTCCGGATGGCCGGAAGATAAGGATAGAGCCCGGCAGGAAACGTGATGAGGGGCTCGTTTATCTGCTTTAGAAAAATCATACCATATATCCATTATTTCTCAAAAGCTGCTGCTCCAGTTCCCATAAAGCATGTTTCTTGCCCGCCGGATAATACGGTATAAAGAATCAATCCCTCTAAGGCATGCTCCTTGCTCTTGAGGTCCATCTCTTCCGTTATTCCCCTTTCAGCATAAAATTCCTTCAAAAACTGGTATGCCGGTTTCCTTTCCATGAAATGGAAATGGCTGCAACAAATATAAAGCTTTCAGGAACCGGGCAATCCCATTTTATAAGCCTTGTTTTCCAGTTAGATGGTATGGGAATACAGGTCGAATTCAATCCTGACTTGGCGCTGAGGAACATATTCGAATTCAGGAACGGGAGCAGGAAGAGGGAGGAATGCATTCCAGAGAGGCTGGAGGCAGGAAAGGTTTACGATTTCCTGAAGCAGGGGCAGAGGAACTACTGGATAGAGGGCGAGATACCGCTGGTTGAAACCAAGGGGAGCCAGCAGCTTTCCAGTCCCATAGCAAGCATAGTAATCCTCGAGGCGGCCCACATGCTTCTTGACGGAAAACCATGGACAAAAGGAAGGTACAGGGTAGTGGAAACCTTCAGGGATTCCACCATAAAATTTAACGGATTCGCGAGAGTGAAATAGGGCCGCCAGAAATCGTCAATCGTTAACCCTACGTGTTTATATTGCCAGAATCCCTAGCATAATCAAGATTATTTTATTTCTCTGAACTTATGCTGACCCAGTCAAAAATCAGACTCGAGTCTTGAAAGAATCGGGTGATTTTATGGAAAGCGAAGTGCACATATTCCGAGGCATGCACGCCGAGGTGCACGATGCGGTATGCATCTGTTCCAGGTGTGGGCATACCATGGTGAAGCATGAAGATGTGCCCTGCGGCATGGAGAGCTGTCTCGGGTGCGGCAGAACTCTGATGAGGCTGTAGAATGATCTCAATATAATGAGAATACGGCAAGAGGTGATACTATGGTAAGGACAAAAAGGGTCTATGAGAAGCCTTCCGGCGAGGACGGATGCAGGATACTGGTGGACAGGCTGTGGCCGAGGGGCGTCAGGAAGGACAAGGCGCATATAGACATGTGGGTGAAGGACGTGGCGCCGAGCGACTCCCTGAGGAAGTGGTTCGGCCACGACCAGAAGAAATGGGACAGGTTCTACATCCGCTACGAGAAGGAGCTCTAGCCTAAGTGGGACCTTGTGGAGAAGATAAAGGAGTACGAGAGGGAGTTAGGAACAGTGACGCTGCTCTATGCAGCGAAGGATGAACTCCACAACAACGCGGTCGTGCTGGGCGATTTGGTCAAGACATCGGAGCATCCGCTTGAGAAGTGCTGCTGAGTCACTGCCTGTGCCTCTTTATCAGCTTCTTTTCAACATATTCAACAGGTATTAGTATGACCAGAACCAGCAGCGCAACAGCAGCTGCGGCAAAATAGAGCCCGAAACCTACAGCAACACCAATAGCGGCCGTGGTCCACACAACAGCAGCTGTTGTCAGTCCCCTGACCTTATCCTCGCTCCTGAATATGGTGGCTGCTCCCAGGAATCCTATTCCTGATATCACTCCTGACACTGCAGAGCCCACATTCGTGGACAGCGCAGCAACAGTAAAGAGTGCAGAGCCCATGCACACTATTGAAAATGTTTTGAGTCCAGCAGCGCTCTTGTTTATCTCCCTTTCCAGTCCTATCAGAAGCCCAAGTCCTGTGGCTATAACAAGCTTAAGTATTATGTCCATCTCCATGGCGCTTATTTCAAAAGCCATTATGATAATTGTGATACTGTTTAAAATGTTTATTCCCACCTTCGTACCTGCGTAGCCCCGTCCTCGTTCTTGTTCCTGTCCAGCTTGTAGAGCACTCCCTGCACGCCCTCGGAGATGCGCTCGTCATGCGTAATCAAAAAGACCTGCTCTGCGAACGCAGGCATCTTCTCTCTCAAGACATCGATGAACTGGCTGATTGCATTTGAGTCCAGGTTGTGGGTGGGCTCGTCAAGAATGAGCCAGCGCAGGTTGGGGATGAAGGATAAAGAGAAGGCGATTCTCAAAGCGAGGCAGGCCATTGAGCGCTCCCCTCCTGAGGCTATCCCATCCACGCTTAT
>JBGPBG010000031.1:0-7565 GCA_041481105.1 Candidatus Aenigmatarchaeota archaeon | reverse complement strand
CTTGAGAAAATAGTGGCCGCCGTCCGCAAAAAAAGGCCGCTGTGTCACGATGGCATACCCGACCGAAAAAAGATAAAGTAAGGTAATCGCCCCGATAAGACTGGACGACCTCCACATGGTCTCGTTATTTCTTCCTTTTTCCATCCTCGTCTTTTGCATATCGACCGAAGGTCATCAGGAGTATGGTCTCGTGATTGAATGCCATACCCAAGCATTCCTTCGGGTATTTAAATGCTTTTTCATCCCCAAAAAGTAGTCACTTCTTCCTGTGCCTCATCTTCTTCCTTCGCTTTCGCAGCTTGTGCTTCTTCATCTTCTTTCGCTTTCGCTTTCGTCCGCAGGGTATAATCTCACCTGATAATATTATGGGTGAGGCTTTATTTAAGATTTTGGAAATCTAGAGTTCCGTTCTCAAAAATTCATTTATCTGCCTTGCAAGGAAAATGTTCCCCGGAAAAGCGGTTATGTATGAAAGAGCTTTTGCATGGCCTTTTTCTTTGATTTCGCGTGCCCTGTATGGGGAGTCAATCCCCCCAGTTCCTATGATGTCTGCGTAATTCCCGAATTCTTTATGAAGCCCGTATGCGTTCGTGAGCGTGTCGTGATAAAGCCCGGGCCCGCTCCTGCCGCCCTCGCCTGACCTGAACCTTCTGTCCTTCACCCTTTTTGTGTTTCCATAGTTCAGGACCGTAAAGCCGTTATCCAGAGCTATTTTTATTGTCTTGTACATTCCGGGGCAATCCCCGGCTCTTGGCAGCTTCAGTATCAGGGGTTTTCTGGTGTATTTCCTTGTCTCCCTACACAAGTCCATTGAAAGGCCATAGTCGTCGAAAAAGTCAAGCCTTTCGTTCTCAGGGGAATTCCAGCAGCTGCTTATTTCAAAGGCCCTGATTATTGGAACGTCATCCATGTAGTCAATAACGCTGCAATAATTTCCAATGCTGGAATCGCTTATCTGCAGTATTATGCCTTTTGTAGGGCTGACTCTTCCGCTGATATCCTCGATATGCTCCCGGGTCGCAACCATTCCCGGATTCTTGTAGCCAATCGAATTCAGCGGCCCCTTGGGAGTCCTTATGATGGTTCTTCCTTTGCTGCCCTTAATGGGCTCCTTGGAACATTTGGCCGTGACAGCGCCGAACCCCATCTTCAGCGCTTTCTCCAGCATGTACGGCTCGCTGTATCCCGCGGCCAGGATAACAGGATTCTCAAGTTCCAAATTCGTGTCTCTTGTTGGACCCTTCAAAACCGTTTTCAGCCTTTCGTCCCTGATATCGTAATCGGTAAGATTCTCAAAAGGAAGAAGACGAAAAGCCTGCCTCATGATTTCTATGGTAGGATACTCAGGCAGTTTCTCCATGAAAGAATAAACTTTCTCATTTATCGCGCTCAGCTTGTCAACATCCATTTGTACCTTTTATAATAGAAGGAAAAATTTTATAAGGCTTTGCAGCTGGGAACTTACCTTCCCGTCCTTCTTATCTTCCTCACCATCAGGACGTCCTGTTCAGTAACAGTGACGCGGCCGGAATGCTGCGCTAGCTGGCTCGCGTCCGAAGCTATCTCTCCGGCAAGCTGTTCAAGGTATTTCGAGAACTCCTCCGCTCCGCCCCTGGAGACGCGCTTCGCTCCTGCCTTCCTGAGGATCCTCTCCACTGCCTTGAGGGGTAGGGCTGCCATGGATAATCTATTCTCAGCGGGAAATAAATAGTTGATTTCATTCTCCCTTACCAAATTTTATAAAAATATATTCTGTTTATTAAAAAGGTTGTTATGAAAGCGTGGACATTCAAAGAACTGGAAGAGGTAGGGCAGATAGAAAAATATGGCGGAATTTATTACGTGAGGGAAGTTTTTCTTCTTCCAAAGTTATTGAAAATCGGGAGGAGAGAAAAGCTCATAAAAAGGGATAAAATGGGAAGGTTTCTTTATAATGGTGATATTGATGTGACTGTCAGAAATTACTGCCGGGATTATGACCACAAAGAGGATAAATGTCTGGAACAGCATGATGAGAATGAAAGGTATAGGTGCGAAGAACTGAACATCTACTGCAAAAAATTCGATTTTACTCCTTATTTAGGAGTTAACAAATCGGAAGCATACACCATACTGAAGTAGTGAATTTTTTCAAGAGCCCGCCCGAACACGCTTATAAATAATGAATCCTTATAAATAAGAAGGAATCCCGAAAGGATTTCTAGAGAGGAGGCGTCTCTGAACCAAAAAATGAAAGACGCCTTCATTCAAGGGATAGGATTGTAAATATCGGAGGTCATGGAAATGCCACAAGCATACTGCGTAAGATGCAAGAAAAAAGTCGAGATAAAGAGCCCGCAGAAAGTGAAGCTCAAGAATGGGAAGCCCGCGACAAAAGGCACGTGCCCGAACTGCTCGACAAAGGTCTTCAGGATCGGGGCTTGATGTCCCTTAGTTTTTTTGTGTTTTAACTTGTTAAAAAATGGAGGTGAATTATGGCGATACCAAAAATCGGTGAGGAACTGTCGTTTTATGACGTGAAGGGAAAGAAGAAATTCAAGTCAAAGAACTGGAAAATGGTCACCAAGAAAGGCAGGAAATTCGCGGTGGCAAAGGCGCCGACCGGAATTGATGCTTACAGAATTCTAGGAAAGGCGTGATTTTTATTGGAAGGCGAATGTTCGATTGAAGGTGTCTGCTGACGTCTTCTTTCCAGTCGTCTCCCCCTTTTTCTTTTTTTTGTTTTTGATTGAGCTTTTTCTAAAAATCTACAAGAATCCGATCGCCGCATAAGCCACGACAGAGGAATAGTCCCTGGTCAGGTCCCCGGAGTTCATGTATCTTATCAGCTCCCCGGATTTGAGGCCGGCTGTCTTTGCCGCAGCCATAGCGACTGCTATGGGGCCGTAGCCGCACACTGTGGCCCGGTTCCTTTTAAGAGTATCGAAGAATCTCCTCCCGTCCAGGCTGATTATTTTCTCTATCGCTTCTGTATCGAACTTCTTCGCGCTTCCAGCAGGGATATAGTGGGAGAAGTCAGAGCTCGCAACCAGCCCTATGTTCTTCTCCCTCATGAGCAGTCCTATCAGCTCTCCAAGCCTCTCGCACTTGTTCAGGAAATCCTGCGAGTAGTCCGCGTTCATTATGCACACGGGAACGAAGGAGAGCTTTCCGAACTTGTGCTGCAGGAAGGGCAGCTGGACCTCTATGGAATGCTCGGATGAATGCGCCCAGTCATCCTCCTCCAGGAAGCCAGACTTCTTGAGCCTAAGGGCTGTCATCATGTCTATAACAGCGTCCCCCAGAGGCGTCTTCCATGCACCCTGTGACATTATGGAGAATTCCTGCCCCATTCCCGTGTGGTTGGGGCCCAGAACTATGAACGTGTCTGCGGACTTCAGGGAGCCAATAGCGCACGCAGCTCCCAGGCCGGAATAAACATATCCTGCATGCGGGGAAACCACAATCCTGAATCTGTCTGTTACATTCGCCTGGGAGAACAGGCTGGAGAGCTGGCTGGATAATTTCTCTTTGTTCGAAGGGTAGAACATTCCCGCGGCCATGGGATTCCTGACGTCCATGGGTTATTTCTTGTACTGGGGGGATATAAATTTTGCGGGAAGGAGAAATCCAGAAAATTATAAATGCAGTTGTTTAAGAGTGTCTTTTCCCCTGTACGCTGCTATTATGGTGGAGCCGCCGGATTCCCTGTCAAAGCATCTTGTCCCGTATTCTATGCCCCAGTCTTCTATCTCTGCCCCATTCGAAAAGTGCATGCCTAGAACGGGGTTTTTCATTGTTTTGCCATCCTCCTTTGGCTTTATGTATTCCCTCATGTATGCCATGAATGGCCCCGTGTTCTTCCTGTCTTTCAGAATCCTTTTTATCTCTTCGCTGCTCAGCCCTTCATTCTGCATATAGTTCAGAATGCCGTAAGGCCTTGTTTTTGCAACAGCAACAGGGACCTTCATCTCCTGGCATATTTCTATCTCCTTGTTTATCATGGCTTTTGCAACCCCCTTGGTAATTTCTTTTGGAGCGTATCTGTCCACAGTGATCTCGCAGCATCCGAATATCTTCCCGTCGCTTTCGTGAGTCCTGTAAGTCCCGCGGTCAGTTATTTCCTCATTATATTCGCCAAAAATTTTATTGCGCCTGATAGCGCTTATAAGTCCCAAGGGATTGCCTTCAAAAAGGGCTGTAACCTGCCCTCCGGGGAAGGCCTCCAGCCTGGATAGTACGTCCCTTTCTGACCTTTCATACTGGGCCTTCCTGTTGTTGGGGTGGATTCCATGATAGAAGCAGTATTCCCTTTTCAGGACCTCCCAGTTGTCCACCCTCATTTTTCCGAGCTTCTTTACAACATCCGGCAGTTCATTTTTATCCACATTAGCCAGCAGGTTTATCTGCACGCCAGGATGCAGCTGGCCCTTTTCTGATTTTTCCGCCATTGTTCCAATCCTGATAATATCTGTAGCTTACGTTTATAAACGTCCCTAACCCACGTAATCCAGCTTCTCCTTGGGCTTCTCGGATGGTGGGGCCCTGATTTTCTCGGATATCTTGCCGTAGAACTTCACCAGTTCGGGTGTGACGGATGGCTTCACCCTTTTAAGCGCCTCTTCAAACTCCTTCCTTCCAACTGTTTTTGCTTTGAAGTCCTTTCTCAGGGCGTTCAAACCGGCCTCGCGAACAAGCGCCTCCAAGTCCGCTCCCGAATAGCCTTCCGTCTCTTTCGCTATGGGCTTCATGTCCACCCCCTTCAGCGGCATTTCCTTTGTGTGGATCTTGAGAATCTCGAGACGGGCCTCCTCGTCAGGGGCGGGGACAAGCACCTGCCTGTCAAACCTTCCAGGCCTCATGAGGGCCGGATCCAGTATGTCCGGCCTGTTAGTGGCTGCTATCACGACCACGTTTTGCATGTCCTCAAGCCCGGACATTTCCGTAAGGATTTGCGAGACTATGTTCTCGGAAACGCGGGTGCCGACTTCTAAACCTCTGAGCGGGGCTAACGCATCTATCTCGTCAAAGAAAATTATTGCTGGAGCGACCTGCCTTGCTCTCCTGAATATGTCACGTATGTGCTTCTCGCTCTCGCCAACCCATTTGCTGAAGATTTCAGGCCCCTTTATGGATATGAAATTCGCGCCTGACTCGTTCGCCACTGCCCGGGCGAGCAGTGTTTTCCCTGAGCCCGGAGGGCCGTACAGAAGAATGCCTTTGGGCGGCCTTATCCCTATCCTCTCGAAGGCTTCCGGATGCTTGAGCGGCCATTCAACTATCTCGCGAAGAGATTCCTTCACTTCATTCAGCCCTCCCACATCATCCCATTTCACCTTCGGAATCTCCACCAGCACCTCTCTCATTGCGGATGGCTCAACAAGCTTGAGCGCGTTGTCAAAATCCAGCTTCGTGACTTTCAATTTTTCTATCGCTTTCGCGGGAAGCTCCTCCATGGTTCTCCAAGAGATTTGCGGAAGATTCCTCCTGAGAGCGGACATCGCGGCCTCCTTTCCAAGAGCCTCCAGATCCGCTCCCACAAAACCATAGGTTATGGAAGCCAGGTAGTCCAGGTCTACTGTTGAACGGTCTATCGGCATGTTCCTCGTATGGATTTGCAGTATCTCTTTTCGCCCCTTCTGGTCAGGGACGCCAATCTCAACCTCGCGGTCGAATCGCCCGGGCCTCCTGAGGGCCGGGTCAAGCGCATTCTGCCTGTTTGTGGCTGCTATAACAATGACTTTCCCTCTGGATTTCAGTCCGTCCATTAAAGTGAGTATCTGCGAGACCACCCTCCTCTCTACTTCCCCTGTCACCTCTTCTCTTTTCGGAGCGATTGCGTCTATCTCGTCTATGAAAATTATGGAGGGCGCGTTCTTCTCAGCCTCCTCGAAAATTTTCCTTAGATTCTCTTCGCTCTGCCCATACCACTTGCTCATTATCTCAGGCCCTGCTATGGAAAAGAAATTCACGCCTGACTCGTTCGCCACTGCCCGAGCGAGCAGTGTTTTCCCTGTCCCCGGAGGGCCGTACAGAAGCACTCCTTTCGGCGGCTCTATCCCCAGCTTTGTGAAAAGTTCAGGATGCCTCATGGGAAGCTCCACCATCTCGCGTATTTTATTTATTGATTCCCCAAGGCCTCCTATGTCCTCATATGTGATTGTGGGAAACACTTTCTCCTCTATGTCCACTGCTTCCGGCTTCAGTTCGACTTCCGTCTCCTCTGTCACGCGGACCATGCCATCTGGATTTGTGGAGACTACAGCAAGCTTGGTCTCCCCTGGAATGGGGGCGAAAAATATCTCCTCTATGTTCATGCCTCCGAAGAAATCATCAAAAGGTCCTCCTCTCCTCCTGGTCGCCACGGGGAAGGGAGCCACTATATCCTTTTTCATGAGCGGCCTCATGAGCAGGTTCTTCTTCAGCAGGTCGGGGGACATCTGGAGAATAATCCCTTTCTGCGCGGGCGCGAGGACAATCCTCATCGCCTCCTTCACGTTCGCTTTCACTACCTTTATGTTCTCTCCTACTCCTATTCCCGCGTTCCGCCTTGTTATCCCGTCCATCCTTATCAGGTTCAGCCCGACATCGGCGGGATATGATCTCACGGCAATCGCTCCTGTCTTCTTCTGTCCCTGCAGCTCTACAACATCCCCTTCCTTTATTCCTAAGTCCTGCATCTTCCTCGTGTCTATCCTGACAACCCCTCTCCCGAACTCCTCCCTGTTCGTGAGCTCCCCAACCTTCAGGCTTATTTCTTCCATCATAAGTATCACTCCTCGAATCTTCTTATTCTTTTCACCGTTCCTGACTGCACCCTGACTATGACGGTGTGGCCGGTCTTTATGACCTCCACGTTCGGCTCCTCCCTTATCATCTCTATTAATTCCACGTACCTTTTTACGGTTATGTTGTGGATTCCTGTCTTCTTGGCGATTTGATTGATGGACATGGCTTCATGCTCTTTCTCAAGAATCTTGAACATCTCCTGGATGATTTCAATCGGGTCTCTTCTCATGGTACCACTCTGATAGGCAGAAGGTGGTTCGCTTGCATGAACGCAAATCACCACCTTCCAACTGATTATTAGCTATATCACAATGCATCTCATCCTATGTATCTTGTTGTGTCATCCCCTTCGTTTTCATTGCCGTTCGGGGACTGGTTTATCTGGGCTGCCAGGACGTCATCTGAGACTTTGTAATAATAATTCAGCCCCTTTCCCTCTCCCTTCAGGAAGCCTGCCTTCTCAAGGCTGTTCAGGATTATCCCCGCATCCACTTCATCTATCTTGAACTTCCTCGAGACCTCGTCCGCTGTCATCTCGCTCTCACGGTTCTGCATAAAAAAATTAACAACCCTAACGCCATTCTTATCGAGCTTTATGTTCTTCTGACGCATAAAATCCCAATAAAATATTTGGACGTACGGGTATATAAAGATATGCTTTCTAGGGTAATATGTTATATAGTAGAATATATAATTGTTGCACATTACCGGCGGCGGGGTTCTGTTAAGTCCTTGATTGGCGACAAGCCATATACGAGACTGTTAACTTCTGATGGGTATTGAACCTGTCTTTGGTT
>JBGPBG010000030.1:0-7722 GCA_041481105.1 Candidatus Aenigmatarchaeota archaeon | reverse complement strand
CCAGCGAGCCCATCATTTTTGCACTGCATGGGGGATAAAGCATTTATAAATAACTTAGCTACACTATATAGGCCATTTCTGCCAATAGCGGAAGGCAATTCATAATTTCAAGGTGAGGTGATAAGATGTCAAACGGTTTTGCACAATTAGGCGGGCAGCCTATTTTGATTTTGCCAGAGGGAACATTCAGGAACAAGGGCAGGGATGCCCAACGCTCTAACATAGCTGCGGCAAAGGCAGTGGCTGATGCTGTTAGGACCACGCTCGGCCCCAAGGGAATGGACAAGATGCTTGTGGATACGCTAGGAGATGTGGTCATCACGAACGATGGGGCGACAATCCTGGAGGAGATGCACATAGAGCACCCGGCCGCGAAGATGATGGTGGAAGTCGCGAAGACCCAGGACAAGTCTGTAGGGGATGGAACCACGACAGCAGTGGTCCTTGCAGGGGAGCTGCTCAAGAAGGCAGAAGATCTCCTTGACCAGGAGATACATCCTACTGTCATAACCAAGGGCTACAGGATGGCCAAGGCAAAGGCACTGGAAGTCCTTAACGCCATATCCAGGAAGATAGACATAAATGATGATGCAGCCCTGGAACAGATTGCAAACACAGCCATAACAGGAAAATCTGCAGAGAAGGCCTCCGAGGAACTGGCAGAGATTGCAGTCAAGGCCATAAAGAAGATTGCCGAGGTGAAGGGGACTGTAGTGAGCATAGACGTGGACAACATAAAGCTGGAAAAGAAGGAAGGCGGATCCATGAATGACAGCCAGCTGATAAACGGTGTCCTGATAGACAAAGAGATCGTGCATTCGGCCATGCCCAGGAAGATAGAGAAGGCGAAAATAGCGCTTATAGATTCTGCCCTGGAGGTCAAAGAACTGGAAGGGGACGCGAAGATAAGCATAAACTCTCCTGAGAAAATGCAGGCCTTCATAGAGCAAGAGGAGCGCATGCTCAGGGACATGGTGGACAAGGTCGTGAAGTCCGGGGCGAATGTCGTATTCTGCCAGAAGGGCATAGACGACGCGGCGCAGCATTTCATGGCAAAGGCAGGGATAATGGCAGCAAGGCGCGTCAAGAAGTCAGACATGGAGGCCCTTGCCCGCGCAACAGGCGCAAGCATGGTAAGCAACCTGAACGACCTTTCCAAGAATGACCTTGGATTTGCAGACCGCGTGGAGGAGCGGAAGATAGCCGGGGATCAGATGATTTTTGTTGAAGAGTGCTCGCAGCCCAAAGCTGTCACGATCCTTATAAGGGGCGGGACAGAGCACGTGATAGACGAGGTCCAGAGAGCCATGGAAGACGCTGTAAAGGGAATAGCAGCTGCCCTGGAGCTCGGGAAGATAGTTGCAGGAGGAGGAGCGACAGAGATAGAGGTCGCGAAAGAGCTCAGGAAATATGCAGAGAGCTTCAAGGGTCGTGAGCAGCTTGCAATAAACGCCTTTGCGGATGCGATGGAAGTGATACCGAGGAGCCTTGCAGAGAATGCGGGCCTGGACCCGATAGACAAGATCGCGAACCTCAGGTCACAGCATGACAAGAAGGGCGTCACATTCGGGCTGGATGTATTCACAGGAGAGGTACAGGACATGGTCAAGCTCGGGGTGATAGAGCCCCTGAAAATCAAGACCCAGGCAATAAAATCCGCAGCAGAGGCGGCTGAAATGATTCTGAGGATAGATGACGTGATATCATCCACAAGCTCAGGCAGCAGGGGTCCGCCCATGCCTCCAGGCGGCCCGGGAATGGGCGGCGGGATGGAAGATTATTAAGAGGACTGTGAGGGTTCGGCAAGCCCACAGATCGTCATTTTCCGATTTTCTTGAGCCAAACCGCAAGCTTTAAAAAGGATTACTACACAATGGTAAAACTATTTAAGGTTATGCTCAAAAAACCGAAAACTTTATAAATGGGTGCGTGCAAAATATAACATTCAAATTTCCCCTCATAATTACTGAAAGGGAGTAACAAAGGTGTTTTATGATAGAGAAAAAGCAGAAGTCCGTCCCAACCTGCCCCGAATGCGGTTCTGAGAAGATAAGGTATGATTATGAGAGGGGAGAGACTATTTGCAATTCTTGCGGTGCTGTCCTGAGCGAGTCCATGGTGGATCTCACGCAGGAATGGAGAGCCTTTGACGAGGACCAGAGGTCCAGGAGAGTAAGGACAGGAGCAGCCCTCACCCCCATGAAGCACGACCAGGGAATAACCACTGAGATAGGGAAGGGCAAGGGAGAGCTGTTCAAGGTATCCTCTAAAAAGAGAGCACAGTATTACAGGCTCACCAAGTGGCACAAGAGGCTCATAAAATCCAAGGACCGCAATCTTTCCTTCGCATTCTCAGAGCTCCAGAGGCTTGTCTCACAGCTTCACCTTTCAAGGGCTGTCCACGAGAAGGTCGCGAAACTCTACCAGCAGGCCGTGAACAAGGGTCTTGTAAGGGGCCGCTCCACGGAATCGATAATCGCCGCTTTGCTTTATACAACTTGCCGAGAGGAAGGCGCTCCCAGGACACTGGACGAGATATCCAAGGCATCCGGGATAAACAGGCGCGATATAGGGAAGACGTACAGGTACATAGCTCGAAAGCTAAGGATAAGGATTCTCCCCGCGAAGGCGCAGGATTACGTACCGCGCTTTGGTTCGCTTCTGAACCTTTCCGAGCGCGTGCAGGTAAGGGCAGTAGAGGTGCTGGACGAGGCAAGCAACTTTGACGTCACTTCCGGAAAGGGTCCCATAGGTGTTGCAGCCGCCGCTCTGTACATAGCAGCCGTGCTCGAAGGGGAGAAGAAGACCCAGAGAGAGGTTGCTGACGCGATTGGCGTCACGGAAGTCACAATCAGGAACAGGTACAAGGAAATGGTGGAGTCCCTCGGAATAAAGGACGAAGTGGAAGAGAAGGTCAAGGAAGAGGAAGAAAGAGAGGGAAGGTAAGCCTTTCTTTTTTTAGGAATGATTTTTATGAAATACTCATTATTCAGAGGATTCCACTGCACTGTTGTGAATCTCGAAGGTAAGCAGCGGCTGGTGGGGATGCCGCCTTACGGAAAGGAAGCCATGGATAGCATTTACAATTACCTAAAGGAAAGAGGCGTTGCCGAAGACAAGATAGAGATACCAAGCATCTATTACGAAAAGCTCGAATCTGACGATACGAAGCCCGTAAACTTGGGAGAATTTTTCTTTAAAGTTGATTTCGAGTTCTAATCACCTTGTTGCTTCCTTCTCATCCCATAAAGCGTTTTGTGCATCCTGACTTCCTTGTTCTTGGCGCTCCAGAAGTAAGCCTCATCCCGGGTTCTTCTTGTTATCAGGAAGATTACCCTCCCGATTTTCTGCCTGCCTACCCTGCCGCGCCTCTGGATTGAGCGTATCTCTGAGGGCACGGGCTCATAGAAAATTGCCAAATCCATTGCCGGTATGTCCAGCCCCTCCTCAGAGACGCTCGTGCCCACAAGCACATTATACACACCGTCACGGAAATCAGATATCCTCTGTATCTGCTCCTTCTGGGTAAGGCCTTCCTTCTGGCCCACGAATTCTACGGGACGGACACCCTCTATATTTTTCAGGCTGTTCACAATCTCCTTTACTGAGTCCCTGTAATTCGCGAAGATTATAATCTTGGAGTCTTTCTCTCGGAATTGCCTGTCCACCACCTGGCAGAGCTTTCCCATTTTTGGGTGCTTGGAGCCGCTCTCGAACAGTTCGCGGGAGAGGAACATAGCATTGGCAACCTTCTGGTCCTTCAGAAGATTTTTTGCCGCTCCTGAAGGGTCCTCCTTCAACTTCTTCCAGTATTTTTCCAGGACTGTTATCCCTTGGGTTTCCAGGAGCCCGAGCGCGTGCTCAAGCTTTATGGCCTGGGCCGCGACGGAAGAGATTCCGAAAGCGGATTTCTGGCCCCTCCTTATGTATTCTTGGGACTTTGCCTGCAGCTCCAGGAAATCCCTTCTGGAAGGCCTTGGTTTCCTTAGGTAGCCCATACCCTTAAGCCTCTTGGCCCTCTCCTCTATAGCTTCATCCAAGTATCTCTTTATCCTGAGAAAGCTCTCAGGCAGCTCCACATATAGCCATTCTATCTGCTTCTCCTTTATCCATGGCATCACATCATGGTCCTCATCAGTCCGGATTTCAACAGCATCTATACCCAGGTTGCTTTTAATCTCCTGGATTTTTTCCACGGTTCCGCCTGGGGACGCTGTGAGCGCGAGGATTCTCGGATGCTTTGCTTGCTCCAGGTAAGTTTTTGCAACAAAGGGATAGGCATACCCTCCTACGGAATGGTGCGCCTCATCTATCACAAGGAGCGAGAACTGCTGGAGGGAAAGAATCCCGTTTTTGAGGTCATTCTCAATTACCTGGGGCGTTGCGAAAACCAGCTTCTTTCGATACAGCTCCTCCCTCTCCTCAGGCTTTATGAATCCTGTAATAGCCACCATCTCTTCCTGCGGGATTTTCATGCTCATTCCAAAAACTTTGTAGTGCTGGTTCACGAGCGGCCTTGTGGGAGCCATCACGAGAATCCTCGAATCTGGATATTTCTCCAGCCTGTGGGCCGCAAGCATCATGGCCACATTTGTCTTCCCCAGACCTGTGGGAAGCACGCACAGGGTGTGGTTTTTTGCAGCAGTCCCGAGTATGGCCTCCTGGTATGCCCTGGCCTCAATGGAATTCTCAACTATCAGGGGATGCTTCACGTAGTCCATAAACTCACCATATCAGTTTGAAGGCAATTTGACATTAAATACAGTAAATCGACTTCTTTCCATCATTCAATTTATACAAACCCGCACAATAATAAAAGATAGTTGGAAGTTGGCAAAGCCAACTTCATTCGAGGGTTTATGATAGCAGAGTCCCAGCTGAAATATGAGAAGATAAAAGGAGTCCCGCACATGGAAAAGCCTGGGAATTCTGTTCAGGTCCGGACAGGGGACTGGAGGGTATTCAAGCCCGTATGGGACATGAAGAAGTGCACGAGATGCAAGCAGTGCTGGCTGATGTGCCCTGATAATGCAATCCACTGGAAGGGAAAGCCCGCTTGGGACAAGCAGGTGTGCAAGGGCTGCCTGATCTGCGTGGAAGTGTGCCCTGCAAAGGCCATTAGTTCTGTTAGGGATATGCACGAATAGCACAAATGCTGATTCTTTAGATTCACATTCAAAGGACGTCTTTCCAGCAGTTCTATTTGGCTTTTGACGCTATCCTTCCTATGTAGATTGTCGCGACAACAGCTATTATGGTCACGATTATCGCGTAAAGCCATGGCCCGTAAACCTCAAGCCCGAGGGACAGGATGGCGCTTTTTATCGCGTCATTCCACGCAAGGGCTGCCACAAGACCGAAGGCCGCTGTCATGAGCGCGGCAATCTTGTCTATAACGTCTTTGTTTATTGCCATATGGGGACTTGGATTCCTGATTTAAAAATCCCACAAGTCCCGCGGCCTTCAAGTTTTTATCCTTTAAGCCTTCTAATATATTATGCCAGAATCCCCCGAAGCCCACGAGATGTTCAAGGCTGTAGCAAAGAAAACGGATGACAGCGAATTCTTCTCGAGCTTCCCCAAAGGCTATGAAAAGGGGAAAACCAAGTACATAGTCATAACAGGCACTGTTATCTCAGGAGTGGGCAAAGGCACGTTCTCGTCCTCAATAGGAACGCTCCTGAAGCTGTTCCACGGCTTCCGCGTCTCGCCCGTGAAGTTTGACGGATACCTGAACTATGATGCAGGCACTCTAAACCCCTACAGGCACGGAGAGGTTTTCGTGCTGGATGACGGGACGGAATGCGACCTGGACCTTGGGACTTACGAGCGCATGATGAACGCGAACTTCTCGAAGGACAACTACCTCACGTCAGGGAAGATTTTCAAGATGATAATAGACAAGGAGCGTGCCGGGAAATACCTTGGCCGCGACGTTCAGTTCGTCCCGCACGTGACTGGGGAGATAAAGGGATTCCTCAGGAGACTTGCACTGAAGGCAGAAGCGGAGATAGTCCTCGTGGAGGTTGGGGGGACTGTAGGGGACATAGAGAATTCCTATTTCATGGAGGCGATGAGAGAACTGGCATACGAGGAGGGGAAGGAGAATGTCTGCTTCGTGACGATAGCATACATACTCCAGCCGCGCTCGCTTGGGGAGCACAAAAGCAAGGCAGCCCAGCTTGGCCTAAGGACCCTTATGGGGCTGGGCATACAGCCAGACATAGTGATATGCAGGAGCGAGAATCCCGTGAGCGAGAAGATACGAGAGAAGATAAGCATATACTCCAACGTTCCCGTGCAACGCGTGATAAACTGCTATGACCTTGACAACATCTACAAGATCCCGGTTTTCCTGCAGGATGCGGGAATAGACCAGGAGATCATAAAGATCCTGAACCTCCCGAAGAAGCACAACGGTGACATGGCTGATTTTGAGAAATGGAAGGAGCTTGTGAAAAAAATAAACTCAGCGGACAGGGAGGTCACGATAGGGATAGTCGGGAAATACACGACCGTGCATGATTCCTACCTGAGCATACTCAAGGCCATAGAGCACACCTCCCCCTATCTTGGAATCAGGCCCAAAATCCAATGGATAGAAGCCACCCACATCACTCCGGAGAATGTGAGACAAAGGCTGGAGGGAGTGGACGGGATAATCGTCCCCGGAGGATTCGGTGAGAGGGGAACGGAAGGGAAGATAGAGTGCATAAGATATGCCAGGGAAAATGACCTTCCTTATTTCGGCCTGTGTTTCGGGTTCCAGATGGCTGTTATAGAATTCGCAAGGAACGTGTGCGGGCTTAAGGGCGCGAACAGCACGGAGATAGATGATGAGAGCCAGCACCCCGTGATTTACATCCTTCCGGAGCAGGAGGAGATAAAAGGTCTTGGCGGGACCATGAGGCTGGGAGGATTTGACCTGCTTATAGAGAAGGGCTCTTTTGTTTATAAGCTTTACGGCAAGTCTCATGCCAGGGAGCGCTTCCGCCACAGGTGGAATGTGAATCCCAAATACATAGAGACCCTTGAGAAGCACGGAATGGTTTTCTCCGGAAAAGCTCCTGAAAAGAAAATCATGCAGATTCTCGAGCTGCCGAACAAGCACTTCTTCCTGGGAACGCAGTTCCACCCGGAGCTCACATCCAGGCCCATAAATCCACACCCCCTTTTCAGGGGATTCCTGGAAGCGTGCCTGAGATAGAAAATAGAACCTACCAAAACAGCGAGGAATACTTCTGCCTTTCAATTCTTCTGGAGTGGGTGTTTCTGTGTATCGAATGTGGTATGGAAACGGGTTCAGACACAACAAGTTTTCTTGAATTGTTTCCGGGACGATAGTGATTATTTCTTTCCTTCCCCGATGAATGGCATATCTGATAAAATGGAATTGCCGGTTCAATGCGTTCTATACTCATGTATTGGCCGTTATCAGAACACAAACCTCGATATATGGCAGAGCATTCAAGAATGCCGTGTCCTTCAGCTATGCATGCTAACATAGGATTGTGCTTTTTGAACAAATCATAAATCATATCCACGGCCATAGACAGTTTATTGTCGATTATTTTTATAAGGCTATGCCAAAAAACGCACTATTCGTCGGCTTGTTTGTATCCCGCGTTTATGAGCTCCCATATCTTCTTCGCCTTCTCCTTCCCTAGTCCCTCCACTTTCATGAGCTCCTCAGGAGTGGCATCATAAACGTCCCGCACAGTT
>JBGPBG010000029.1:0-7763 GCA_041481105.1 Candidatus Aenigmatarchaeota archaeon | reverse complement strand
GTTGAAAGCATGTAGCCCAGCGGAACGAAGCATATGAGGACGCCTGATATCACCAATATCTTGCGGTTCCCGTACCTGTCGCACCTGCTTCCCCAGTACTTCATGGACAGCAGCTGCACAAGCGCGCCTATCGTAACGAGCACTGCGAACCATGCATAGCCCACGTCCAGGTTCTTGAGCATGTAGACTGCAGCGAACGGGGCTGCTATGTTCACCCCGAAATTGACAGCTGTCATGTAGATGGTGAAGATGGCGAAATTCCTGTTAGTCTTTATCTGGTAAGCCAGGTCGCTGGGGTGGAAGTGCAGCCTGTAATGGTAGGCCCTCTCCTGCCTGAGCTCGGGTTCGCGTATGCGCAGGAAGAATACCATGGAAATGAACGACAGCGCCACTGCAACCCCGAAAATCACCGGGAAACCCCAGTAGAATACTGCAACGCCTGCGCCAAGGGTGGTGACCATGCCTGCAAACCCTATTATCATGTTCCTCTTGCCGAAATAGCGTCCCCTCCTCTCCTGCGGCACCATGTCGCCCATCATGCTCGACCATGCGGGCCCCCTCATACTGGAAAAGAAGGATACTGCTCCCAGTAGGATTATGAGGACCCATATCTCGGTGGAGCCCGAGAAGAACAGGCCTATGAATATCAAAGGTATCAGGAAAAGCCTCGAGAGGGCCGTGCCCAGGAACCATATCTTCTTCCTGGTCATGCTTCTGGTCAGCCTCGCCCCTGGAAGCTGCGAAAGTATTGCGGCAAGGTTCTGGACGGAGTTCAGAATCCCGATTTCAGAGTTGGAGGCATTGAGCGCAAGCGCAAAGGGAGTCGCGTAAGAGCTTACTATGCTGCTTGAAGAAGTCGTGAACGAGCCCTCTGCTATGGAATTGTTCAGGTCGCGCCTCAAGCGACCCTCATCCTCTGACTTAGAATCAGCTTTCTCCTTCCTCCGCTTCTTCTCGGCCTCCTTCTCAGAAGCCTTCTTCAGATCTATTACCCGCACGCCTCCCGGAAGGCGCTTCGCGCCTTCCTGCTTTTTGGACGCAACTGCACTAGGAGCTTTAGGAGCCGAAACCTTCCCTGGCTCCTTTTTCAATATTTTTTCTGGGCTGCCCAATCTTACAATCCTGACGTCCTTACCGATCTCGCCGCTTTTGTGAACATTATCCCTCTCCCCGTCCAGCAAAACTACCCGGAAAGCTTCGCATTCATCCTTTCTCGGCTCATCAATCCTGATTTGCGTATTATCCATACCTCCACCCGATTCCTCGATTGAACGTAGAAACCTTGACTGAAGGCGTGTTGACGCCTTCTTACCCCGGTTTCATGTTCATTCGGAGCGTTTGCGGTTGCGCATTCCAATCGGGAGGCGGGGGCTCCGCTAGAAGGGGATTCTATATTTCGACTGAGGGCGGAATTTTGATTGCGGTCTCCTGTTCCGCCTTCTTTCTCTTTTTTCGATTTTTCAGTACTCGATAGATTCAGGTAGGTTGTATGTACCCTGCCATATTCTATCGATTTGCAAGTATCCATATTCGCATGTGCTAAAAGGAGAACTAAGAGGCATCCATTAGCGATTGAAGGCGTCTCTTGACACCTTCTTTCTCTTAACGGTGCCCGGGAGATGTTACAACTATATTTATATATGAACCTATTTATATACCCCTATGTAAAAACAGGCCTTTTCCTTACATAGATAACTTTTTAAACCCCAAATCCAAGAAAAATCCATGCCACACCACGAGGAAGAGGAAGAAGAGAAGCCCGAACAGAAGCCGGAGCAGAAGCCGGAGACCATAACCACCACCATAGAAATCGAGAAGGACCTTTTTCTCAAGTTCAAGGCCCTCTGCGTCCTGAAGGAGCTGAAAATCTCCAGCGAGATTGAACGGCTCATAAAAAGGCGCGTGGAGGAGCTTTCAGAAAGCACGGAGCTTCCCAGCAGGGAAGAGTAGATTCTTAGCTCGCAGGAAATTTATGACTGGTGAATTCAGGATTTTCAGTTATTTTTCTAATTCAAAAATTTTTCTTTTAAAAAATACTGGAAAAATTCCTGTGTAATGGTGAAAAAAGAAAAACTTATTTATACCAAATCCAATAAATATATTATTAGTTCTCAAAAACGAACACCGTGAGCTTAAAATAATTTTATCCTGAAGAAATGCGGATCGGAATAATTTATGACAAGGGGGAGAAGGGCAAGAGTGCGCATGACATTCTGTCATTCATGGGAATAAAGAACGACGTGCATTTTCTGAAAAAATCGCTTAAAACGATAGGACATGAGCCCGTTATAATCCCCCTGGAGCTGAACGGCTCCGACCACAAGTATTCCATGGGAAGGTTCTTCTCCAGGATAAAGAATTCCGGCGTGGACGTGGTATTCAACCTGTGTGAGGACATAAACGGGAACAGCCAGGCGGAGATAAACATCCCCGCCATCCTGAACCTCATGAACATCCCTTACACGGGCTCTGACATATTCGGCCTTATCATGACCAATGACAAGTGCAAGACCAAGCACATACTTGTCAGGGAGGGAATTCCCACGCCCAGATACAGGATTTATCACAGCAGCCAGAAAATCTCTTACCCGCTGAAATTCCCCGCTATTGTGAAGCCGAACAATGAGGACGGGAGCTTCGGGATAGATTCGGGCGCGGTCGTGAGGACCATGGAAGAGCTCGAGAAAAGGGTCGCTTACATAGTCCAGGAGTTCAGGCAGCCCGCGCTGGTTGAGGAATACATAGAGGGCAGGGAGTTCAACATCTCCGTCTTTGGCAATCATCCTGACATGGAGATTCTTCCGATATCGGAGATAGTTTACCAGGATTTTCCAGAAGGCAAGCCCAAGATAGCGGATTACAATGCGAAATGGCTTGAAGGCAGCTTCGAGTACAAAAACACGCCGGTGAAATGCCCTGCAGAGATGGACAGGCACCTGGAAGAGAAGATAAAAACAATCGTCCTGAAATGCGCAACTATTTTCAAGTGCAGGGATTACGGAAGGGTTGACATCCGCATGGACCAGAAAGGGAAGCCATACGTGATAGAGGTTAATGCGAACCCCGACCTTTCGCCCAAGGCGGGATACATGCGCTCCTTCATAGCCAGCGGCAGGACTTACGAGGATTTCATAAATTCACTGGTCACGTGGGCGGCTGCCAGGAAAGAGAATTAGGCGGGTTCTGACTCGTATCCAAAAAGCGTGAACCTGAAGTTCGGGTCTTTTTTCTGGAGAGGGTTATAGACGATAACTGCTTCACTGAATAAAGTTCCGCATCCACCGCATCTGTAAGGTTCGGATAAATAGAAAGCCTTTGCTTGGGCGCCTTCTATGTTCCCCCAATGAAACCTTCCATTGCCTGTGAAAGTCGGGTGGACGGGTTCTCCATCATCCTTCAGAATAGCATAAGTAAAGATATCAGAGCATCCTTTGTTATAGCACTCCAGTTTGACCCTGTCTCCCTTTTTGAACTGGGAAATATTCTTATAGCCATAGTGCTCAATTTCCGGACTTTCATTTTCGCTTAACGGAATATTCTTTGTTTTGTGCTTCATGCTATTAGAGAAATTCTAAATCTTATAAACATTGTGTTATCCAGAATTATTTCTCGCTTTTCCCAATCTCCTCTTTCAGCACTTCCGCCACGAGCTTCCCTGAAATCTTGCCGCGCACTTTTTCCATCACAAGCCCCATGAGCGCCTTCTCGGGATTGGGAAGGGAGAGGGCCTGCTGGTTTCTCGAAACGACGTCCTTCACTATGTGGCGGAGTTGCTCAAGCTGCAGGGCCTCAGCTCCTGCCTTTTCCAGAATCTTTTCAATCCCGAGCGAGGGATTTTCCGCCTGCATTTTCAGGATATCGGGAAGCTTCTCCTTTGAGAATTTCTTGTGGCTAAGGGCTTTGAATGCCTCCAGGAAATGGATGTCAGTGAGCTTTTCCACAGGCACGTTCTCGCGCCTGAGGTATGTCAATATGGAGGTGAGCGCGCTGGCCACGAGAACGGGCTCTATCAGTATCTTCACCCCTTTCTCAAAAGCATCCGCCATCCCGGCCTGTATCACCTGCCTTGCGAGCTCCTCCTGGAGCTTGTACTGTTTCGAGAACCGGCTGATCTTCTCCTCGATGAGTTCTGGGAGATTCTTGCGGATTTCGCGGAGTTTCTCTGAGTCAAGCGGGATCGGAGGGATATCGGTTTCTGGATACATTCTCGCCGAGCCTGGAAGCGGCCTCATGTATTCGCTGTCACCGTTCTCTAACGATTTTCGTGTCTCCTCCGGAATCCCCAGAAGCATCTGGTTTGTCCTCTCTGCAATGACCTTCATGGCTTTCTTGCATTCATTCTCTTCGCCGGAGGCTATCACCAGCAAATCCTGCTTGGAAGCGTCCATGAAACCCGAGAGCTTCCGGAACTCCTGCGCAAGATTGTATTTTTCCAGCTCCTCGTCAGAATGGATAATCCCCTTCATTTTGGTTTTCACGCGCACGTAATTCGCGAGCTCATTTCCTAGGGTCCTCGTGGGAGTGAGCTTCCTCTTCAGGAAGCCTGAAAATCCGGGGATTCTTATCGCATATGTTGTTTTCCCCTGGGTTATGCCGGATTTGGAGTTTTTGAAAATCTGGGTCACGTCAGTCCCTTCGTGCTTCACAAAGCCGAATCCCCTGTCCTTCAGCTCATTCATTATCTGTATCAAAGACGACTGCCTCTCAACCTCTCTCTTCACTAGAGTCGGGATGAGCCTCAGTTCCTGTGAGCCTTTTATCTCTATCCTTGCCCCGCCGCGGACGGATATGTTTATGTCCTGGCGGATGGTCCCGATACCGCGCTTGACCCTCCCCGTGGAACGCAAAAACATCCCTATTGTCTGGCACACTTCCTTCGCCTGATCAGGATGCTTTATGTCAGGACCTGTTCCAATCTCGACAAGAGGGATGGAAAGCCTGTCAAGGCCATAAGTAACGGATTTTTCATCCGCTCCTAGAATCTGGCATGCCTCTTCCTCAATCGAGACGTTGCTGATTCCAACCTTTCCCTTTTGTGTCTGGAGGGAGCCCTTGAGGCCCACGATCGCTGTCCTCTGGAATCCTGTTGTGTTCGAGCCGTCTATAACCTGCTTGCGCATTACATGAATCTCGTTAGGAATCTCGCATTTCAGCATTGCAGCCACTGTGAGACTGGTATCAAGCGCGTTCCTGTTCATCTGGTGGGGAGGCTCGCAGTCCATCTCCACCAGGCATGAAGCATCAGGATAAATCTTGTAATGGAATTCCTTTGCCTTGAAAACCTCGTGCAGGGCTGCTATATCCACCTCTCCAAGCTCCCCTGCTACCGCCCTCAGCCTGCGCCGAATTTCGCCTGAAGGCGTCGCAGACGCCTTCTCTCTTCCGTTCGCCTCTTTTCCCACGTCGGAAGCGCATTCGCAGAAAAGCTTCCTCGTGTCCAGCTGCTGGTGGACCTCGATTCCACACTTCAGACCAGCTTTCTCATAATCAATCATATTGCTCAACTATGCAACTTGAAGCCTGACATTCTTCTCCCCGTTCAAAGACTCGCGCGTGGTTTCAACAATCACCTTGAAAGCATCATACTTGCTTCTCACCATGTCCTTTCCCTCGGGGAGTATTATCTTGCGCGACCAGTTGCGCTCTATCTCTTCTGCGACCCAGTCGCAGGATTCCCTGATGCCCAGGCCCATCTCGTGGCACGCCTCCCAGAAAAATACAGGTATGACTTCCATCTTGGACATCGCGTTGGCTGTCGCGAGTATCTTCGCCTCTGTGCTCTCCGGCATCCTGTCCTTCGTCTCGCAGCGATGGGAAAGTATGCATTCCTTCACCTTGTCTATCACATCCTGGCTGTAGTTGTGGTCTCTAAGGATGACCTCCACATCCTGTGCACCTGATATGTGGTGGTTTATTTCCCCGTAGCGGATTTTCCCAATATCATGCAACCATACTGCAAGCTCAACTATCTCCCTGTCAGCGTTATAAATCTCCGCAAGCCTGTCAGCATATTTCTTCACGATAATCAGGTGGAGGTTCCACTCGTACATGCGGTTGTTCTTCCTCAGCTCCCACCTCAGCAGCTCCTTGATTTTTTCCATCTTTCTATCCATAGAAATCACCTAGTACAGATAAGTCTCCGGCAGGCTCCTTTTTGTAATCTCACCGGCGTAATTGGTCAGCATCATCTCGCGGATTTTTTCCATGCTCCTTGTATGGCCGAGCACCCATCCCAGCTTTATGTACGCGGTTTCAGGAAGCATGTCCTCTCCCGGGATTGCCCCAGCCTCATGGTAAAGTATCCTCAGGTTCGAGTAAACATCAGGGTTCACCCTTCCGTAAAGGGTCTGCGGGGCGACCACGAACGGGATTTGTTCGGAGTGCTTCTTGATTGTGCCAATCCAGGATTTTTTCGCGAATGTGGGAACGTGGCCTAAACCAGTCCCCTCTATCACAAACCCCTTACAGCCCTTTCTCACATAATAATCAATAACGCTGGGGTCAGAGCCTGGGTAAGCTTTGAGGATAGCTATATCCTGTTCGAACTTTACATCAAGTTCCACCTTTCCATCCATCCGCTTTTTCTGTTCCGGGTTTATCTTGTCCATCCTTCCGTCTGGCCACACTTTTGCGAGGGGCAAATCATTTATCGGACGGAACGCATCCCTCCTTGAGGTGTGCATCTTCCTTACCTTTGTTCCCCTAAGGAACAGGCAGTAGGAGTCGTCTGGACTCCCGTGCATGCATATTCCCACTTCCGCAATGTCTGAAACAGCCACCCTTGCGGCGCATATCAGGTTCATTCCTGCATCAGATGAGCCGCGGTCAGAGGAGCGCTGGGATCCCACAAGCACGACAGGCTTGGAAAGGTTTCTTAAAAAGAATGAAAGTGCTGCTGCAGTAAAGTGGAGCGTGTCTGTCCCGTGGCCGATTATTACTCCATTGTCCCCGGAGTTCAGCTTTTTTGCTGCAATCTCAGCGAGCTTTTTCCAGTCAAGAGGATCCATATCCTCGCTCATCTTGGTGAAAGGCGTGACCATTTCCCTTATGTTAACGATTTCTGCCAGTTCCGGGACATTATGCAGAAGTTCCTTCGGGTTGCTGACAGCATGCACCCCGCCTGTCCTGTAGTCCACCCTGCTGGAAATCGTTCCGCCTGTGGTTATCAGGCAGACAGCTGGCTTTTTCGGGTCAAAGCTCACATCAAGGAATTTCTTCTTGGTCTTTCCCAGCTCGTACTCTTCTTCCTCTTTTATCTCTTCCGGCTCTTTCGACTGAGACCGCTCTATCTTAACTCCGGGCTCGAACCTTATCCCTATATTGTAGCCATTATCGAGCTTGAGGACAAGAGACATCTGGTCTCCCAGCTCTATCCTTGGCATGAGTATTCCCTCGTAGGTCTTCCCGTCCTTCTCTATCGCGATTCGTTCGCCTATCCTGAGTTTTTTCTGTCTCAGAATCGACTGGAGCTTTTTTGCGTACATGGAATTCACGACTGAAAGCATCAATCAACGCTTCCCTTCTAATAATCTGGTTTATGCATTTATATTTTATAACGATGCGCGATTGAAGGTGTTTCCGGTTAGTTGAGTTGAGAAACACCTTCCTTCCCATATGTTCCCACGCATTTATTAAGTGATTCATGACAAATATAGATGTAAAAGATTTGATATATTTCTAAATATTTGGGGAGGGATTGAAATTCCAAAGAAAAAGGCCGCTGCAAAGACAGCCAAGTAGAAGGCCTCAAGCTCAGGATGCTG
>JBGPBG010000028.1:0-7832 GCA_041481105.1 Candidatus Aenigmatarchaeota archaeon | reverse complement strand
CTTGACAGGACCGCCGCGGCATACAGGGAAACGGCAAGCGAATCGTCGAAAGGGACTATGGAAGGGATGACGTAATGTCCGGACACCTCGACCCCGAAGGACGCGTTGGATTCTTTGACGGCGTCCATGAGGAACGTGTGACCGACCCTTATCCTTTTCACAGGCCGCCTGAATTTCTTTGCAATGATGTCTATGGCCCTGGTGCATTCCACATTGGCAATGACGATGCCTTTCTCATTATTTAGGAGCTCCGTTAGGATAAAATACGAAGCCTGCTCGGGGGTGAGTTTTTTTCCTTTGTTGTCAACAATGGCCATCCTGTCCCCGTCCCCATCGTACGCGATTCCCACATCGGCCTTGAGAACCCTTTTCCTGAGCTCTGCCAGCGGGTCCTCTATGGGGTCAGGGCTCCTGTTCGGGAAATTCCCGTCCGGCTTCTCGAAAATCACCTCAACCTCAAACCCTGCAGCCCTGAAGACATCAGGCGCTATGAGGCCTGCCATTCCGTTCCCACAGTCCAGGACGACCCTGATCCCCCTTTTCGCCTTTATTTTTGAAACGAGATATTTCCTGTATTCCGGGACGACTTCCCATCCGGGCTTCAGTACCCTTCCGGCTCTGCTCGCAACTATGGGGCCGTTCAGATAAAGGTCCCTGACCCTGATATTCTCCTTCTCAATGAAGCCTATACCGTTCGCGTGGAAGAATTTCACACCGTTCCATTCTTTCGAGAGGTGAGAACCGGTTATGTATGCGAAAGCCGTTCTGTTTTTCCACGCATAAAACATGCCTGCCCCAAGCGGAAGCTCTCCCACATCGGTCACGTTCCATCCTGTTTCCAGAAAGCCCTTTACAAAAGCGTCCCTGAGCTTCTGGCTGGAGAGCCTGCAGTCCCTTGCAAGGACAACGTTCGCCTTGAGGTAATTCCCGAGGGCGTTCCCTATACCCTTCATTATCTCGTCTGTCAAGTCCTTCCCGTAAATCCCGCGTATGTCATAAGACCTGAAAATAGACATGAGTTCGACCTGAGTATAATTTATAGTCCTGAAATAAAAAGTAAGTGATGGATATAAGCATCACTGTCTCTGGCGCAGGCGTATTCAGGCGGATATCCCTTTCTGTTCTGGACAAGTCAAAACAAGTAGAATGCGAGCTTTCTGCAATAATCACTTCCCCCTCGGGAAGGGACGAGATTTTCCTCCAAAGCCCTGAAAAGATACTTAACAATGTAACATATCCCCATTCAGGAGGAAGGTTCGTGACGCACATAGGGCCTGGAAAATACCAGATTATCTTCCAGCCGAAGGAGAGTGGCCCGCACAAGCTGAAATTGGTAGGCAGGCTCTCGGGAAAGCCTTTCAAGAAGGAGTTTCAGGTCAGTTTTGGCTAACGGGGGATTTCAGTTCCTGGTAAATATCTAGTGTTTCCCCGGCGCTTTTTTCCCAGGAGTATGTTTTTTCCAGCAGTTCCTTCTCCTTCCGGGAGACCCTCTTTCTCTCGCTCAAAATCCGGACTATCTTGTCTGCGAGCTCCCTGGAATTTCCGGGCCTGACACCCATGACAGAACTCATATCAGGAAGCCTTTCCATAATGCCCGCATCATTGGTTGTTATGGCAGGGGTCCCGGAAAGCAGGGATTCCAGGACGGATATACCAAACGGTTCGTAAATGGAGGGGTAAACAAAAACATCAGCAGCGGAGTAATAGGAGGCCAAATCCGCTTCCGGGACGAATCCAGGGAAGATAACCTTCCCGTCCAGCCCCATGTGCCTGGAGAATGCCTCCAGGCTATCTTTCAGATGGCCCTCTCCAGCAATAACGAACCTTGCTTCTGGAATCTTTTCCAGGACTGATTTTGCAGAATAGATTAGATATTCAATCCCCTTCTGCTGTGAAAGCCTTCCCAGGAACAGAACGAGGGGGCAGTCTCCAAGCCTAAGCGCCCTCCTGATTTTTTCCGGCTTCCCTTCCCGGATTGTTGCGGAATTGTAGACAACCTCTATCTTTTTGGGGTTCACCCTGTAATTTTTAACAATGCTTTTTTTCATGAACCTGCTCACAGCAATCACTTTATCGCACTCTTTCGCGCCTCTCCTCTCGAGCCTCTCCATAATGGATTTTTTCCCGGATGCGCATGACCTCATATATTCAAGCGAATGGAGTGTTAAGACCCAAGGCGCTTTGGCCTTGAGCTTTCCAGAAGCCTCCACCCCGAACCAGTCATGCGAATGGATTATGTCAAAATCGAGGTTTTTGCATTCGCTCATGATATTCCTGTTGTATTCGCTTACGGTTTTGGCCATGTTTTTCTTGTAACCGCATTTTATGGGGATTATTTTTATCCCGGCAGAATTTTTTGCGGGAGAGTTGAATTCAGGAAGAACGAGCGAGACGTCATTCTTTTTCGCAAGCTGCTTGCAGATTTCATACACATGTATGTCAAGACCGCCCTGTATCTTCGGAGGGAAGCCCCACCCTATCATGAGGATTTTCATACCATTATATTGATGTTAGGATAAAAACATATACATGAAGCCGTTTCTGGGGCTTTTCGCGAACTGGGACGTTGTCACAAGGCAGGAGCCTCCCGGATTCCTCAGGAGATTTTTCATTCGGAAAACCGACTCCGAGATTTTCATCTCAAAAAAACTCCATTCCAGGATTTCATCCTCGCTCGCGAATCCGGAAAGGATGATAGGAGGGAATGCAGCCAATGCGGCTGTATCTCTCTCGGAAATCGGGATAGCAAGCGTGCTTTCATGCCCAGCCAGGCCGAGAAAACTCATGTCCGAGCTTTCCAAGCACAGAATATCCGTTATGCTTGATGGGAAGGAAAAATCCCCACTTCCCTGTTCTAGGAAAGATGAAGATCCTGAACACATAATATTCGAAATGGGCGAATACAGGAAGATTTTCAATTATGACAAAGTGCAGCTGGATTTCCTCTTGGATCAGGATTTCTGGGATTCCCTGAAGAATGCCAGCTACCTGTTCCTTTCAGGTTTCCACACAGTTCCGAAAAAGCACAAACAAAAAGCGAAAGAGATAGCCGATTTTCTGGAGGGGAGAAAGTTCAAAACCCATCTGGAACTTGGTTATGGAAAAGGGCTTATGAGATACGCGATTAAAAAACTCCTGGACAGGAACTGCATAGACTCGATTGGGATGAATGAGACTGAACTTTCTATCCTCGGAATAAGGGGGCAGTCACCAAAAGAAACAGCAGAGAGCATGCTTTCCTTCCTTGATAAGAAAGGGATTGAGAGGATGAGCCTTCACACTAGGGATTACAGGCTTACAGCCTTCAAAAAAAACCTGGAAAAAAACCTTAAGGCAGCAGAGTTCTCAATCCAGGTGTGCGCGGCAAAAGCATTGGGAGGAATAAGGGAGAACCTTGAGAAAGCAAAATCCATCCCTCCATCCAAAATCCAGACTCTTAAATCCAAAAACTTTTTTGTAATCCCTTCGCTGCTTGTTGAAAATCCCAAAATAATAGTTGGGATGGGGGATGTGGCCGCAGTTACCGATTCTTTTTATGCACTGAAGAGATGAAAAGCAAAGTATTTAAAACCCCCTTTCAATTAGTGAATATGACACAAATCATATCGTTTGTTTCTGGAAAGGGGGGCGTTGGAAAGACAACCCTTGTTTCAAATCTCGGGGCTGCGCTTGCGCAGCTCGGGAAACAGGTTCTCGTGATTGACGGGAACCTTTCTGGCGCTAATCTGGGAATCCATCTGGGACTCTCAAATTTCTATCCTTTCTCCCTGAATGACGTCCTCAAAGGGAATGTTTCACTCACGCATGCCGTGTACAGGCACTACCTCGGGTTTGACGTGATACCCGCATCAATGGTGGACATAGAGGTGAACCCGAGGAGGATGAAATACGTGCTTTCGGATGTGGTGGGGAAGAAGGATTTCATCCTCATAGATTCCGCAGCAGGCATAGACAATGAGGTGCGCGCTGCTATAGAAGCTTCAGATAAGGTCATAATAGTCACCAACCCGGAGCTGCCTGCTATAGTAGATGCGCTCAGGGTCAAGGCGCTTGCAGAGAAGCACAAAAGGGATGTGCTCGGGGTTGTGGTCAACAAGGTCCGCAAGGAGAAATTCGAGCTCACTGACAGGGAGATAGAGGAGATGCTCGGGCTGCATGTGATAGGGAAAATTCCCAATCACAAGAAAGTCCGGGAATCAATAGCGATAAAGAACCCCGTTTTCTCATATTCCCCATACTCACCTGTTTCTGCAGAGGTGAAGAAGCTTTCTCACCTTCTTGCGGGAGAGGAAGCCCCGAAACTTGGATTCTGGTACAAGGTTAACAGGATTTTCCGTTAATCAAATAAATGTGCCAATACAATATATTACCATGGCTGAGAATCCGCTGCTTTTGATAAACTTCAAGACCTATGAGGAAGGGACCGGGGAGCGCGGGCTGAAGATGGCGAAAATAATAGAGAAGGTCGCCCGCGAAAGGAATGCAAACATAGCTATTGCGGTCCAGATAGCAGAGATACATAGGATCTCTTCCGAGGTGGGCATACCTGTTTATTCCCAGCACATGGACGGGATACATTTCGGCGCGAATACAGGATGGATTCTTCCCGAGACCATAAAGTCCGCTGGAGCGGTTGGCGTGGTCTTGAACCACGCAGAACACCAGATGGAGCCTGAAAAACTGAGGGAATCTATAGACAGGGCTAAGGAGATTAGACTGAGAACTGTAGTATGCGCTAATACACCAGAGACAGCCAGGCAGGTGGCTAAATTCTCCCCGAATTACATAGCAGTGGAGCCTCCTGAGCTCATAGGAGGAACGATATCGGTTTCAACGGCAAAGCCTGAAGTCATAACCAATTCCCTCAAGGTGGTGGGGAAAATCCCGCTGCTTGTGGGAGCAGGGATAAAGACCAAAGAGGATGTGAAGAAAGGGATACAGCTTGGCGCTTCAGGGGTTTTCGTGGCTTCAGCGATCATGAAGGCGCTGAATCCTGAAAAGATTGTGAAGGAACTGGCGGATGGTCTGCATGTATAAGAACTATCTTTGGGCGACAACAAGGATGAAGTACGTTACCAAGAAGCACAAGCAGACCCCCGGATGCTTATTCTGCAACATAGCGAAGGATGACCCAAACACGCCCAAGAAGGTCGTGTGGAAGGACAGGGACATGATGATCATAATGAACATATTCCCCTATAATGTGGGGCATCTGGAAGTCGTGCCTGTGAGGCATGTTGTGTGGCCGGAGGAGCTGACCCCACAGGAGTACCAGAAGATGTGGGAGATGGTAAAACGCACAGTTCTGCTGCTGAAAAAGGCCCTTAACGCTCCTGCATTCAATATAGGCCTGAATATAGGAGGGGACCTGGCTGGCGGCTCTATCCTGCATTTGCACGTGCAGATAGTCCCACGCTACGTCCGCGACTCGGGATTCATGGAAGTGACTGCCGGCACGAAGGTCATGCCCCAGTCTATTGATGAGACGTTCAGGCTCCTAAAGAAGCATGTTTCTGTCCTCGGTAAATGATTCAACTAACAGATTCATTTTCAGGATAAACAGTCAATCACTCTTCTTTTGACTTTTTTTCTGCCTTTGGTTTTCTCTTGAAGAATTTCCACATACCTTATTATTTGGGCGCGCAGGTATAAATCCGCAATCCAAAATAAAACCATGCTTGTAAAGGACATCATGACAAGGAATGTTGTTATTGTGCACAGGGATACCGCGCTGCGGGAGGCTGCCGAGATAATGGCGGACAACCACATAGGATGCCTGGTTGTGAAGAGTGACGGGAAGATAAGCGGCATAATAACAGACAGGGACATACTTGTTTTCATCGCAGATGAGAGGCATAAGAATCTGGATTCTTTCCGGGTGAAGGATGTGATGACAGATTACGTGATAACAATCCGCTCAACCAGTCCCATTGAGAAGGCCGTGCAGCTCATGAACGAGAACAGGATAAAGAAGATTCCTGTGGTTGATGATGAGAGGCTGGCTGGGATAATAACCATGAGCGATATAATATGTGCGCAGCCCAAGCTGGTGGGGCAGCTTTCGCAAGTGAAGAAAAAGGAGTGACTCTGGAGCGAAGGTGATTTGCGACTGAAGGTGTCTGCGGACACCTTCTTTCCATCAGCACCTTCATTCTCATTTTCTTCTGAGCCTCTTCTCAGTCTCACCGACCAGCATTATTGTCTTTATCGCCACGTCAGGGTTCACTGAGATGGAGTCTATACCCTCCTTGACCAGGAACTCGCAGAACTCAGGATAGTCTGAAGGGGCCTGGCCGCATATCCCTACCTTGCGCCTTGGAACGTGAGCATGCGCCTTCTTTATCAGGTCCGAGATGAGGGATTTGACTGCAGCATTCCGCTCGTCAAAGATTTTTGAGAGCTTCTCTGAGTCCCTGTCTATTCCCAGAGTGAGTTGCGTGAGGTCATTAGAGCCTATTGAGAAGCCGTCGAAGATTTTTGAGAACTCATTCGCGAGAATCACGTTGCTCGGGATCTCGGCCATCACATAGAACTTGCATCCGTCCTTTCGTGAGAGGCCGAACCTCTCACATTCCGCGAGGACTTTCTTCCCCTCTTCCACTGTCCTGCAGAACGGGACCATCACGATTACGTTTGTGAGGCCCATGTTATTCCTTACGATTTTCAGGGCCTTGCACTCAAGCTCGAACCCGTCTATGTACCCAGGATCATAATAACGCGAGGCCCCCCTCCAGCCTATCATGGGATTCTCTTCCTTGGGCTCGAACTTCTCCCCTCCCTTAAGGGTTGCATATTCATTTGTCTTGAAGTCAGAGAGTCTGACTATAACCGGACGGGGGTAGAATGCTGCCGCGATTTTCCCGATGCCCATTGCAAGCGTGTTTATGTATTTTTCATCTTCATGGATTTCTATCAGATAGAGAGGGTGTGCTCCTATGTAGCTGCTTATTATGAACTCTTCGCGGGCAAGGCCCACTCCTGCCACAGGCAACTTTGCTAGAGAGAAAACTTCATCAGGCTCGCCAACATTAACCATTATCTCTGTCCTGGTTTTCTGGAATTTGGTTATGTCCCTTTCAAGAACCTGGAACTTGAGAATTCCCGAGTAAACTCTTCCTTCTCCTGTTGAACAGTCCGCAGTGAGCTTTTCGCCTGATCTTAGGACAGAGGTTGCATCATGCGTTCCAATAACACAGGGAACTCCAAGCTCTCTCGAAACGATGGCCGCATGGCTTGTGCGCCCTCCTTTGTTTGTTATGATTGCTGAGGCAATCTTCATTATGGGTTCCCAGTCAGGGTCAGTCATGTCCGTCACAAGCACGTCCCCCTTCCTGAACTTGCTGATCGCTTTTGCGGACAGAAGGACATTGGCCGGGCCAGATCCTATCCTTGTCCCGACGGCCATACCCTTGAGGAGGACCTTGCCCTTTTCCTTGAGAATGTACTCCTTGTATACGTTCTTGTTGCTTGTAGAATGCACGGTCTCAGGTCGTGCCTGCACTATGAAGAGCTTGTTTATCTCCCCATCAAGCACCCACTCTATATCCATGGGCTTCTTGTAATGCTTCTCTATGGTAATGGCGTATTTTGCGAGCTCAAGTATATGATGGGAATCAAGGCAGAACTTGTTCATATCATGCTCAGAAACCCGCCTCTCCACATTCCTGAGATTTCCCCTTACAAGCTTTACTCTCTTGTTCCCCAGCTTCTTCTCTATTATTCCCATGGTGGGCTTGAAAACAATAAATTCGTCAGGTATCACTTTGCCCTGGACTACATATTCTCCCAGGCCATAAGAGCCATTTATCACAACAACCTTGTCAAAGCCAGTG
>JBGPBG010000027.1:0-7996 GCA_041481105.1 Candidatus Aenigmatarchaeota archaeon | reverse complement strand
GGGTGAGCTTTGTCATGACTCTGTGCCCGGTGATAGCTTTCGCCTCTGTGCTTTCTGCCATCATTTTCATTCCTGTCGCTGGTTTTTCTCCAGCAGGCTTCCAGGGAAATATGCTAATCGTGATTTATCTGCTGGTTATTTACACCCTCTCATTCGCGGTCGCAGGCTGGGCCTCCGGCTCCCCGCTCGGCTCCGTGGGCTCCATAAGGGAGCTCACGCTGTTATTCTCCTATGAGTTTCCATTCATAGTTTCCCTGCTAACAATAGGGTTCATGACTGGATTCCAGGTTTCACCTTTCCTTGCATTGCATTTCCCTCTTGCCTTCCTGGCTTTCCTGGTTTCGGTAATAGGCTCGCTCTCTCTCCCTCCGTTCCATGTGGCCGAGGCGGAACAGGAGATTGTGGGGGGCCCGCTTGCGGAGTATTCGGGTCCGAGGCTCGGGATGTTCTCACTTGCAAAGGCCGTGAAGTTCTGGGTGCTCATTTCGTTGGGAGCTGTGATGTTCCTTGGCGGCGGCCCGATAGAATGGTTCCTCATAAAATCGCTCGCTCTTGTTATCCTTGTTTCCGTCGCAAAGACGGTTTTCGCAAGGCTCAGGATCGACCAGGCTTTCAGGCTGTTCTGGCTTGTGATAGGGCCGCTTGCCCTGATAGATTTGATAAGGGCGATATTCGGAATCTGGGTGTGAGAATGGCTGTGCTTTCAGAAGGGATAAAAAAAATCTTTTCGAAACCTTTCACTGTTAGATATCCACAGCGCAAGCCAAAGCTCCCTCCTAGGTTCCATGGCAAGCTGGTCTGGGACAGGAACAAGTGCATATTCTGCTTCCAGTGCCAGGTCGCGTGCCCGAACAGCGTCATCAAGATAGACAAGGAGAATAAAACGTACACAGCGGATCTGAACAGGTGCCTGTTCTGCGGGAAGTGCGAGGAGGTGTGCCCTGTCCCGGAAAAAGCGGTCAGGCTCAGCCAGGATTTCGAGCTCGCGAAAACCAAGAAGGAAGATGTTGTGGAGAGGTTTTAGCCGGAATCGTCCCCTATGTAGTAATCCACCGCCTGTTCATTCAAAGACTTCCGTTTTTTGGCTTCTGCAATAGATTTTAGCGCTTCCTTCACATCTGCTTCCACGAAGGGGAGCGGCCAGTTTTTCATCTCCTTTCTCTTTTCATTTATAACTCTTTGTTCTTTTTTGGAACGAATGCCGTGATATAAAACCATCAGGCCGATGTCAACATCGCTTATGCAAGAATCGCTGACTCCATGCACTTCTTGAACAAGCGCATCAACTGTTCCGATTGCCTTTTCGAAATCTCCAAGGGTCTTATGAGGGCCGCTGTAAGCCTCGACTGCCCTGAGATAGGTTCCTTTATAATCCTTGCACAAATGCGAATATGCCTTCGTTATTGCCTCTTGAATTTTGCAATCCAACGAATCTTTTGGAGCGTCCATATAGTTACCTCGCTGGTTTAAACTCAGAATTAAAGTGATATTGCAGAGAAAGAAATAAAAGGGGATTGGAAGGGATTCCGGAGAGGTTTTACAACTGGAAACCATACAGGATTGAATCCTCTGCGCTTATAGGTGCTGGCAAAAATTTTGGCGGCTCGATTCCATAGAACTCCTTCAGGCACCCGCGCACCATCCTTCTGTTGCATTCTATCTCATTAATCCTTTCCGTCAGCTGGATTCTGTGCTTTTCCGGCTTCCCATCAGCCTTGGCCCAGAGCTTTGAAACGCATATCCCGTCATAGGCTGTTTTCATTTCCCACCATTTCCCGGCGAGGTCCATGGACTCTGCCGAGTATCTGGGTATTTTATTATGAAGGGTTGCATACACCTTTCTCAGATACTTGCATAGCTCTGGATAGTAAACCGACCCTCTCGGGTCAAGGCCAAGAAAAAATTCGTAACAATCGCAGGCCTCTCTGTACATTCTTATTTGCCCGGAATCCAGGGATGATTCTTCAAGCAATTTCTCACCTTAGAAATCACTGTCTGGAGGCAGCTCCATTCTGTTTTTATATATGATATCATCGGTCATTATCGCTTTAGTTGGCGTCTTGTTCATGGTCCCACCTCCCCTACTCAACATCCCTAATTGAAAGCATCCTTTAAAAGCTTGCCGGGAAGAAATCTACCTGTGAAAGTATGCAGATTTAAAACAGTTTGCGCACATATAATTAGTATATGGCAAGGCTCGAAAAGATCGTGATACAAGGATTCAAGTCCTTCAAGCGGAATGTCTCGATAACCTTCCCTTCCGGCTTCTCCGTGATAACGGGACCGAACGGCTCCGGGAAATCGAATGTGGGAGACAGCATATCCTTCGTTATTGGAAGGGCCTCCTCGCGGGTCATGAGGGCCAAGAAGGCCCAGGAGCTGATTTTCCACGGAAGCAGGAACAAGGGCGCCGCGGAGTTCGCAAAAGTCACCCTTTATTTTGACAATTCTGACCAGGTTCTCCCGTTCAAGGACAGCACGGTCTCGATAAGCCGCAGGCTCAACAGCAAGGGTGTGAGCACGTACCGGCTTAACGGGAAGATAGTCACGAGGCAGGAGATTCTTGACGTGTTCTCGCAGGCAGGAGTGCATGCCAATGGTCATAATATAATCCAGCAGGGGGACGTGAACCAGGTCGTGGAGATGGATTCCATAGAGAGGAGGGAGATAATAGACGAGATTTCAGGGATAAGGGAGTATGATGAGAAGAAGACGAAAGCGTTACAGGAGCTGGGAAAAATAGCAGAGAAAGTAAGGGAGGCGGAGCTTATCCTCCAGGAGAAGTTCAACATCCTGGACAAGCTCCAGAAGGAGAGGGATACTGCAGTCAGGTACAAGGGTCTCGAATCCGACCTTGAGAAGATACGCGGTTCCATCCTCTGGAAGGAATTCTCGGACAGCGAGAAAACCCTGGAAGATATCATAAAGAAGAGCGAGGAGAAGGAGGAGGAGAACCAACTGCTAGAGAAGGAAATAAAAGAGTATGATGCCAGGCTTGCTGAGGAAGAGAACAAGCTCGAGCAGCTGACAAAAGACGTTCTGGAGGCCTCAAGCCAGATAGAAGTGACGAAGAGGCTGTCGCGCGTGCAGTCAGACCTGGAGATAAAGAAGGACAGGGTAGAATCGAACAGGCGCGAGATAGAACGGCTTGACGTCCTGATAGAGAGGCTTTCCGTGATTGACAGGAAATATGATCCTGCTGTAAAAAGCCTCATGGGACATGAAGGAGTGATGGGCGTCTTCGCGGATATCATAAAGGTCCCCAAAAATTACAGGATCGCTTTTGAAGTCGCTTCAGGAAGCCACCTGAATGACATTGTTGTGGATTCTGCTAATAACGCGGTGAAGTGCGTGAACTATCTGAAGCACAACAGGATAGGCCGCGCCCGCTTCCTTCCGCTGGACAAGCTTAACCCTTACCTGAAAAAGGACCTTCCCACAGGAGCCGTAGGCTGGATGTCCGACCTGGTCCATCATGAGCCAAAGTACACGACTGCCGTTTTGTTCGTCCTGGGCAGCACGGCCTGCGTTTCGGACATAGAGAAGGCCAAGCACATTTTCAATTCCAGCCGCGTCCGCATGGTCACGCTTGACGGGGACCTCATAGAGAGCTCGGGCGCGATAACAGGAGGGTTCTACAAGAAGCGCGAGGCTGCAGACATAAGCGGCTACGAGAATGAGAAGAGGCGCATAGAATCGGATATTGAGGGCTTGGAAACGGACATAATAGCCCTGAACAAGGAGATGGAGATTCTTGCGGCAAAGGAGAAGAAGACCAGAACAATAGGTATAGAAAGGGACAAGGCAAAGATTGACGAGTCGCTAAAGAGGATTCGTGAGAAAAGGAAAGACGCTTATGAAAAGCGCCTGATACTCCAGCAGGAGATAGGGAAGCTTAACATCCAGAAGGCGCGCCTCGAGGCGAAGTTCGACAACCTGAAGGTCCAGATAGAGCAGACCGGGAAGGCAGAGAAGCAGGATCTTTCGAAGCTTAAGCCTTTCATAGACATGGAGGTCTCCACCCTCAAGGGCAGGGAGAGGGACTGCATAGTGCAGATAGAGTCCCTCGGGCCCGTGAACATGAAGGCGATTGAAGACTATGAGATAGTGAGCAAGGAGTTCAGGGATTTCAGGGAGAAAGTGGACAGGATAATCCAAGAGAAGAATTCCATAGAAGATACAATAAACAAGATTGAGGAGAAGAGGATGGGCTCATTCATGCACACGCTCGAGGGGATTGCAAAGAACTTCAAGCAGGTCTACACGGAGCTCACTGGCGGAGAAGCCGAACTCAGCCTCGAAATTCCGAACAAGCTTGATTCCGGCCTCGCGATACGCGCGTCCCCGCCTGGCAAGCGGCTCATAAACATAGACAGCATGTCCGGCGGAGAGAAAACGCTCACCTCCTTCGCATTCCTGTTCGCGATACAGAGGCTCAAGCCTACTCCCTTCTACATACTGGACGAGGCGGACGCTGCGCTGGACAAGGTGAACAGTGTGAGGGTTGCGAATCTTATAAAGAAGCAGGCAAAGCTCGCGCAGTTCATAGTCATCTCGCACAATGACAATATAGTCAGGGAAGCTGACCAGATTTACGGGATATCCATGGAGGACGGGGAGTCCAAGGTGATTGCGATAGAGCTCCCCAAGGAAGAGGAGAAAGCAGAAAAAACCATAGAGCACGCGCATGCGGCCGCCGGGAAGAATAACTGATTCTGGAAATGCTAGGCAATCCTGTATCCGTCAGGGACCTTTCTTTCAGGCTCCAACAAAACAACTTGTTTGTTCTCAAGCACAACTCCCAAAACAAGGCATTCTGAAATAAAATCTGCAATTTGCTTGGGTGAAAAATTTGTAACCGCAATGACCTGTTTATTCAGCAAATGTTCCTTGATGTATAATTTTGTGATCTGCGCGCTGGATTTCTTTATCCCGTACTTCCCGAAATCGATTTTGAGCTTGTAAGCGGGATTCTTTGCTTCTGGAAAATCCTTCACCTCTATTATTGTTCCTGTTCTGATTTCCACTTTCTCGAAATCGTCCCAGGTTATCATGGATGGAATTTGGAAGCTCGGGTTAAAAACATGCTTCGGATAGCTATTTAAGATTTTAGGCTAATTTATAGCCATGAACGGAAAAATACCCGCGGATCCTATCCTTGCGCGGATAGTCAGAGTATATTTTAAGGAACCGAAGGATCCTGATAAAATTTCTGCCCTATTAAGAGAGCCTAGCTATCAATACGGGGGCTGGCGTGAGGATGAAACAGGAAAATATCTTAGGCTTCTTGTAATAGGAGATATCAGTACTGAGAACCTAACAATTGAGAGATTTTCCAAGTATGGGGATGTAGAAAAAGTTGCCTCAGAGGATCCATGGCCGGAAATACCCAGAAAACTCACAGTAAATCTGTTATCTGCTGAAGTTTAGATAGTATTGGAAATCAAATCCTCTTCAGATTCTTTATCTTGACCTCGAGCTCGGTCAGCTGCTGCTCGTAATCCTGCGCGAGGCGCTTGTAGGTCTGCTCGTCTATGCGCTTCTTCAGGTACTTCCTCTCGATGGACTTCTTCATCTGCTCGATTTCTGACCTTTTGCCTTTCAGGCTGTCCACGAACTCCGTGTTCAGCTTGGTCATGCTCCTGAAAACCACCAAGAAAGCCATGGAAAGCCCCACATACATGATAATGTAGCCGAGCGTGGCAAGAGTACCTATCACGGGAGTGAACCAGAAAGCGAGTGCGAATATTATCCCGGACATGATGAAGGTGCCTGCCCATATCAGCTGCAGCCTGTCCTCTTGCCTCATGTATATTATTTGGGCTTGTGAGTATAAAATCATTATTTATAATTTCATGTTTAAACATTACCTATGCCGCATGAAGAGGGACAGCCTTCGGCTGTCAGTCCAGAAAGCTGGCCCGTTCTGGAGGGAAGGTATAAAGTAGGAAACAGGGAATCCCCAATAGCGATTTGCACCATGGCAACTGTGGACATGGAGTTCCCCATGGATAAGATAGCGATAGCAGGGAAATGTGTCACGGAGAACATGGGAATTGAAAAAATCGTGAAGAACACAATCTCGAACCCGCATATCAGGTACATGATAATCTGCGGGAAGGTCCCCATGGGCCACTTCGTGGACAATGCGATTGTCTCCCTGATAGACAATGGTGTGGACCCTGAGGGCCGGATAATAGGGGCCAAGGGCGGGATTCCTGTCGTGAAGAACCTCTCGAGGGAAGAGATAGAGAGGTTCAGGAAGCAGGTTATTCCCGTGGCCATGCCGGGCGAGACGGATGTTTCCAAGGTCATGGAAAAGGTGGAAGAACTGTTTGAGAGCAATCCGGGTCCTTTCCAAGAAACTAAATCAATTATTCTTACTGAAAAAATCCAAATAACCGATGCTGTTCATACAGAAAAAGATTATGTTCCAGACCCCAAAGGCTACTTCCTAATACATCCTAACAAAGAAAAGGAACAAATTATTGTTGAACATTATGATATAAATGGTAGGATTACCAAAGTTATCGCAGGAAAAAACGCCGAGGAGATATACCATACAATTGTGAGGCTCGGCCTGCTTTCACGGCACGACCACGCGGCCTACCTGGGTAGGGAGCTCGCGAAGGCCGAGATTGCGATAAGGAAGAACCTGGATTACGAGCAGGACAGGGATTTGTAATGGAAATAAGACAGGCTTTTGAAAAGCGATTTGGAGAAGAAAAGGTGCATCAAGTATTTGATAACCTGAATTCTGAACTTAGATACAGAATCCCAATGGCGAGGGTTGTTACGGTAAGAGGCAGGAATTGGCAGGTTGCTTACACTCCGCGCGTGGATTTCACGGACGGAGAAGATTTAGAATTATTCCTTGAAGATATTGAAAAGCTATATGAAAAAAGATTTAATAGGAAGCTAAGAATAGAGCCTGGGGAAGCGATTGGGGCAGCATGGGGCTTCGTGATGCTTGGCACAAGATCAAAAGCAATAAAGGATTATCTAAAAAATTATGGAGGGTTAAGTTATGTCTCATGAGAACGTTCCTTACCAGCCGCTTATAGTGAAGGGAGAGAGCCTGGGGCAGGTATGGGAGAATGCGGTGCGCACCATGATGCAGCACGGCTACAACAGGTTCGTGAAGGCTCCAGAATACCAGACCATGACCAAGGATTCCCCGATGTTCCTGACTGTCGAGGATCCCATGGCAAGCCCTCGTTTGTCGCCAAAAGCCCCAATCACGCAAAGTATGGCTGACGAGTATGCACAGAGCATAATACATGGCCATGCAAAGGACAAGGAGAACAGCTTCGAGTACACTTATTACGCGCGGCTGCGCCACTACCCGGACTGCCTGATAAGGGCAGGAATGCCGCACATTTCCGATGAGCACCAGACGAAGGAGTACGTGCACAAGGTCTCCCAGGGGAAGTGCATAGTCCAGAGGCTGGACCAGGTGGAGGAGGCTATAAAGATTTTCAAAAAGGACCCAACGCGCAGAACTGTTGTCCTTCACACATGGATTCCTCTGAGGGACCTGGCAAAATTCACTCCCGAGAGGGTGGACACATCTTCTCCATGCCTGGTAATCATGCATCCCCAAGTGGTGGAAGACAAGCTGCACATGAACGTGGTCATGAAGACGAATGATTTGTACAGCGCGTGGCCGGGGAACGCGTACGCGTTCTCATCCCTGCAGAAGTACATGGCAGACCAGCTAGGAGTCGGAGTGGGCCACTACTCCCACTTTTCCGTGAGCATGCAGGTGTATGAAGAGGTTTATGAAGCGGCGAAGGGGGTCTAATTGAGCGTCCCACCTCGGTAATCTGCCAGGCGTAAGCCTTCATTCCGGCTTGAAATTCTTCTTGGTGTACCTGAGCTCGGGCAGGTCCTCCGGCCTGGAAGGCGGCTCCGGCGTTTTCTCGAACACCCATATCTCCCTTATGGTCCTATGACGTTCCTCCTTGTCCACATATGGGAAGGAGCCTTCTATATT